>JBAXTC010000117.1:0-14485 GCA_037130375.1 Verrucomicrobiota bacterium
CCTGCTTGAGAATCTCGGGCATCTCGCCCTGCTCGATGCGCCCGTTACGGTGTGCAGCGTAGTCGCCCAGCGTGATGCAGTCCTCCCCCGGAGCGCGGACATTTTGTCCAATGCCGCTAGGATTTGACCCTCCTGATCCCGGAGGGATGGCCGACAATAGCGCGGGTCTAGATGTGCATAAATCCCGACAGGGACGGCTGACCCCCGGCGAGATCGGTCAGTCGTCCTTTCAGGACTTATCGTGCTGCGGGCGCTGGTTCCCAACGTTCAAACGTTGGGCTATTATCGCATGTCCCTCCGGGACAAAGCCTTGGACCGATTTCTCGGGCCTTCTCTGGGATCAAATCCTAGTGGCATTGGACAAGAATGTCCGCGCTCCAATTACCCAGGGTGGTGGTTTTGGAAAAATCTAAGATGCGCATGTCGCTCCCACGACAGCATTTTAGTTATTTTCTTTCACCCGGAAATGAAGAACACTTTGGCGGTATGAACCAATCGAAAACAGGCTCGGGGACTCCAGCATCAGCCATGCGCCAGTTTGCCGTGATCAGTCTCTGCCTGCTCGCCCTCCTGGGTTTCCTCTTCCGGGACGGTCTTGCCCCCGGCCGCACCGTCTTTTCCAATGACGGCCCGTTGGGTGCCATCAGTGCGGAGTGCGCGCGTTCGCCGCAAGTCTTTTTCGGCTTCTGGCAGAACTTGAACTGGCTGGGCGCAACTGGCCCAGGCGCCCCGTCTGACATTACTCAGATTCTCGGATTGGTTTGCGGCCCGCTCATTTTTTCAAAGATATACGCGCCTTTCGCGCTCTTGTTTCTCGGGCTCAGCGCCTGGCTATGCTTTCGGCAGTGGAAATTCTCCGCGCCAGCCTGCATCCTCGGCGGCATCGCAGCCGCCCTGAACTCGGACTTTTTTTCCACCGCCTGCTGGGGCGTCGCGTCACAACCAATCAGCTTCGGGTTGGATTTCCTGGCGCTGGCGGCCCTGGGCGACGCGACCGCACCCAGGCGGTGGCTGAGGCTGATTCTGGCGGGTCTTGCCGTCGGCTTGAGCGTGATGGAGGCATTTGATATCGGGGCAATCTTCAGCCTGGTGGTCGCAGGCTTCGTGGTGTTTCAAGCCTTGGTTGAGGAAGGGACAACGGCCCAAAGGCTGGGCCGTGGTTTTGGCCGACTCGCCTTGGTAGCGGGCTTTGCCGGCTTCATCGCCTTCCAGGCGGTGACCGGCCTGATCGGGACCCAGATCCAGGGGGTCGCCGGCATGGGACAGGACACGGCGAGCAAAGCCCAGCGCTGGGATGAGGCCACCACATGGAGTCTGCCCAAGGGCGAGGCGCTGAGCCTTTTCGTTCCGGGCATTTTTGGCTTTCGTATGGACACGCCGGAAGGCGGGAGCTATTGGGGTGCCTGCGGACGCCACCCGGCGTGGGACAGATACTTTGCCTCAGGCAAAGAGGGGCCGCCGCCAGACCATAGATACTATTTCATCCGCTACGGCGGCGGCGGTCTCTACGCCGGGGTTATCGTGGTGCTGATTGCCTTCTGGACTGTTGTTCAGGCGTTTCAAAAACAGAACCCGGTTTTCTCGAGCGCCCACCGGAAGTTGATCTGGTTTTGGTGCGGCGTGGCGCTGGTCTGCCTGCTGGTGGGCTTCGGACGGTTCGCGCCGTTCTACCAGCTATTCTACGCGCTGCCCTTCGCCTCAACCATGCGCAACCCAGTCAAGTTCTTTCACGTCGTCGAGTGGATACTCGTCATCCTCTGCGCCTACGGTCTGGACGGCTTGAGCCGAACTTGCCTGGCAGCGCCGATGGCGGTCAACCGCGACCTGGCCTCGCAACTGAAAATCTGGTGGGCAAAGGCCGCCGCCTTCGACAAGAACTGGGTGAGAGGATCTGTAATTGCTCTGGCCGTCAGCTTGCTGGGCTGGCTGGTGTATGCCTCCTCGCACGAGCGCCTGGTGTCCTACCTCAAGGAAATGGGCGGCCTGGAAGGGCGGGGGCCGGACGATGCCATGGCAATGGCGCAAGCCATTGCCAGCTTCAGCATCCGGCAGGTCGGCTGGTTCGTTCTTTTCCTGACGCTCGGCCTGGGCCTGTTGGCCATCGTGCTGAGCGGCTATTTCGGCGGCCGGCGGGCCAGGACGGGCGCAATTCTCCTGGGGCTGCTGCTGGCGGCCGACCTGGGGCGGGCCGACGTCCCGTGGGTCATCACCTGGAACTGGGTGCAGAAATACGCGACCAATCCGGTGCTTGATCTGTTGCGCGAGAAACCCTACGAACAGCGAGTCGCACTTCTGCCGTTCAGCCCGCCACCGCAGTTTTCTCTCTTCAACAACCTCTATGACATCGAGTGGAAACAACAGCTTTTTCAGTATTATAACATCCAGTCGCTCGATATCATCATGATGCCGCGGGCGCCGGTGGATTATGTGGGATTTGAAACCGCGCTCTTCTTCGACCGCACCACGAACACGCTGCACCGAATGACCCGCCGCTGGCAGCTTACCAATACGCGCTACCTGCTGGGCCCGGCCATGTTCCTGGACGTGCTCAATCAACAAATCGATCCCGCCCTGCAACGATTCCGGGTCGCCGCCCGGTTTGACGTCGCTCCGAAACCCGGCATACCGAGCCCGACCGGCCTGGACGAACTAACCGCCGTGATCAAGCCCGACGGCCAATATGCGCTGTTCGACTTCACCGGCGCGCTGCCCCGCGCGAAGCTCTATGCCAACTGGCTGGTCAGCACCAACGACCAGGTCACGCTGACAAACCTCGCCAGCGTGGATTTCAATCCGGAGCGCACCGTGCTCGTGGCTGACCCGTTGCCAACGCTCAGTCCGGCCAGCGCGACCAATCAAAACCCCGGCACCGTCGAGTTCCTCAGCTACGCGCCCCAACGCACCGTCCTCCGGGCCAACGCCGGCGTCCCCTCGGTGCTGCTGTTCAATGAGAAATACCATCCGGATTGGAGGGTGTTGGTGGACGGAAAAGCCGAAAAATTGCTGCGCTGCAACTACCTCATGCGCGGCGTTTATCTCTCACCCGGACCGCACAACGTGGAGTTCCGTTTTCGGCCGTCCGTCCTGCCGCTTTACGTCAGCCTGGCCGCCGTTGCTTTGGGACTGCTAGTAATTGGCTTACTTGTGGTTTTGAGAGCATCCCCTGGAGATCGCGATGGTCCGTCCAAGGCTGCAGGTGGAAAATAGCAGAAACAGGACGAGGAAACCTTGACCAGCTTCCCGCGGCGCGATTTCTCGCCCTCACTGCGGCGTGGAACCATCGACGGTCGGCCCCTTCATGCTCGACGACCAAAGCGCCGCGCGACAGCTTCTGCAATCTCGCGCTTTAGGCCAGGAATAAAAGGGGTGCGGTAGGGGTTGGCCAAGTAGTTTGCGGCACGCCCGAAGGTGGAGCGAAACAGTTCGTGGTGCCACCTCATTCCATGCTGCTTGTGAAGCAGCGCGCGCTGGGCTTCCACTTTGTCAAAAAACTTGTGTGAGCCCATGTCGGAATGAATCGTGAACTTATACTGGATCTTAGGCAGGCAACCAATCGATTCTCCGGCATCCAACAGGCGCAGATAGAACTCCCAATCCGGAATGACCGACAAGGCTGGATCGAGGTTGCCAGTGCGCTGCATGCGCTCTCGCCAGCCGAAAAAGGAACCATGAAGCACAAAGCAGCTTTTGTATCGCAGCATCAGGATGCGGCGGATGGTCGCTTTCGTCATTTCTCCCCGATAGGTAATGACGCCACGCCCGAGATCGCGGCCCTGATCGTCCACGTAGAGAGCATCTCCCGAGACGCCGACAAATCCCGGGTGTGCTGCCAAAAACTCTACGGCGCTTTTGACGGCATCCGGGACGTAAAAATCGTCACTGGCTTCGACTCCGATGATTTCGCCCTTGGCCAACTGGAACCCTTTGTTGGTCGCATCCACCTCGCCCTTATCGGGCTCCGAGACGAACTTCAGCCGCTTGTCCGCAGCCGCCATGCGTTGGAGAATGTCCAACGAACCATCCTTGGAAGCGGCGTCCATGACCCAGCATTCAAGGTTCGGATAGGTCTGATCGAGGATGCTGCGGACACAGCGCTCGATGTAACGCGCACGATTAAACGTCGGCACGATAATTGAAACCAACGGCTGTTCCGGGTTGACACTCGGATTTCGCTGCGTAAGCTGCATGCTCAATAGTTATGAAAAGGGCCGGTCATGACTGCCTGTTGGATTATGGCGAGTTCCCGGTCCCGTTGCGAGTCAAAATGAATATCAAAGCCTTTAAGCCAGCCTGCAATCTCAATACCATCCGTGATGGGCGCGGTGCCATTTTCACGTTCGTCCCTGACCAGCCCATCTTGGAATGGACGCACCAGTTCATCAAGGCCGGCAAAATCCGAGGGAATCACTGCCATCCGGAGTTTGACGAATACATTCTGCTGGTCGATGGGAACGGCGTAGAGGTCGAAAAGAACCCGGAAACCGGGAAGGATGCCTTTGTGAACCTGGCCAAAGGGGATTGTGTTTACATTCCGCGCAACACGTATCACGTCTTCCTCGCGATCACCGATTGCCAATCGGTTTCATTCCTCACCAAGCGCTGGGATGATTGCAAAGCGCCGATTATCCATCAAAACCTCGGCCTGGGCGAGGGCGACCACGGCGATCCCCAGAGCGCGTTTTACCAGGAACAGAACAAGGTTGCCCAACATGTCAAATAGGGGCATCCTGCGTTTCGGAATCATCGGCTGCTCGAGCGTGGCGAAACGGCGCTTCTTGCCCGCGCTTCAGAAGTCGGCCACTGCGCGTCTCGAACGCATCGGCAGCCGCTCGCCGGCCAGGGCAGCGGAATACGCTGCGGCTTTTTCGTGCGCCAAAGCCGGGTCTTACCAGGCGGTTCTCGATGATCCGGATGTGGACGCGGTTTATGTTTCTATCCCGGTTTCGCTGCACGAATTTTGGTTGCGGGAAGCGGCTAAACGCAAGAAGCACATTCTTTGCGAAAAGCCTGCTTTTTCCAGCCTGCCAACGGCATTGCAAATTGTGAGGGATTGCCGCGAGCAGGGTGTCCGGCTGATGGAGGGCTACATGTTCCGGTACCATCCGCAGCATGCGCTGGTCCGGAACCTGGTTCGAGACAATGCGATTGGCCGCCCACGGTTTTTCACTGGCGAATACGCCGTCCCTCGGCCGGCGCCCGAGGACATTCGCTTCAAGCCCGAACTGGGCGGAGGCGTTTTTCTGGATGCAGCCGGCTATCTGCCAGCCGCGGCCGCCTTGCAGATCGAGGCGCAGCCGCTTTCGGTCCTCTGCCAGAAAGTCATGGACGCGGCCACCGGAGTGGATGAGGCGGTGGCGATGATGGTCGAGTTCGCCGACGGAAAGATCGGCCACTACCGTGCTGCGTATGGTCTCCAGTACCGGGCTCGTTACTCCCTCCACGGAACTCTGGGTCGAATCGAGGTGGAACGGGCTTTCGCCATCAACTCCGACGTCGAGGGAAGCGTTGTCCTGGAGACAAACAGCGGCGTGAAGCGCTTGACGACGGAGCCGGCCGACCAGTTTCTGCTCATGATTGATGATTTTGTCCAGCAGCTCGGGAGGCGAGCTGAGGGAACTGAGAGCTTTGAGAATATCATGGTGCGGCAGCACTCCTTCATGGAGGCGGCCCGCCGCTCGATAGCCGAGCAACGGTGCGTCTCGTTGACGGAGTTGGCGGTATGAAGGTGCTGGTCACAGGCGGAACGGGTTTTCTTGGCCGGCACCTGGTGCCTCACCTGGAGCGGCAGGGCATGGAGGTGACGATCATCAACACCAAGAACTGCGATTTGCGGGACAAATTCAACCTCTTGCGGTTCAAGGATGAGAAGTTTGAGCGGATTTACCATCTCGCCGCCTGGACCAAGGCGGGTGATTTCTGTCTTTATCATAAGGGCGAACAGTGGCTCGCCAATCAGCAGATCAATACGAATATTCTTTGGTATTGGCATGAGTTCCAGCGCGAGGCCGTAATGATCGCGATGGGAACCAGTTGCGCCTATCCGCCTGAGCTGGAACTGAAGGAGGAGAATTACATGGTCGGAGAACCCGACCGCGATCTCTACACCTACGCGATGACCAAGCGCATGCTCTACACCGGGCTCAAGGCCCTGAATCACCAATTCGGAATGCAGTTCCGGCACTTGATCCCTTCCACCCTTTTTGGCCCTCGATTCGACCCTCCGGACTCCCATTTCATCTTCGATCTGATCAAGAAAATCGTCGCCGGAAAACGACACGGCCACCCGGTCACGCTCTGGGGCACAGGTCAGCAGATCAGGGAGCTGATCTACATCGACGACGCTTTGCGGCTGATCGACCTGGCAACCGAACATTGTCCGAATGATTTGCTCAACCTCGGCAGCGGCATTGGCTACAGCATTCGCCAATATGCCGAGATGATCTGCGCAATTGTGGGCTGCGACTCGGCGATAATTCAATACGACACCACCCAGTTCTCGGGCGTCCCAAAGAAGGTGTTCAGCACGGAGAAGATCGAGCGGCTTTTCCGATTTCAATTCACCCCAATCAGTGACGGCTTGCGCCAGACGATCAAGTATTACGAGTCGTTGCCCGAAACCATCCAACCAGCCAACACACTATGATTTGCCGGGTTTGCAGCGGTAATAATTTGGAACTCTTTCTGGATCTGGGCGACCAGCCCCATTGTGACAGTTTGCTGCGTCCCGAGGACCTAAGCCGCCCGGAACCCTGCTACCCCCTCCAGGCCTGCATCTGCCGCGATTGCACCACCGTGCAGATCAACTATACCGTCCCAAAGGAGACCATGTTTGGGGAATACCTTTACGTCTCCGGCACGACCCAAACGTTGCGGCAACACTTCCAGGAAAGCACGGACCGGCTCGTAAACCGCCTTGGCCTGAAAACGGGGGATCTGGTCGTTGATATTGGGAGCAACGATGGCACATGGCTGGCCTGCTACGGCAAGCTGGGGCTTCGAGTGCTGGGCGTGGACGGGGCTCAAAACCTGGCCACAATGGCCAATGCGCGCGGTATCGAGACCTGGGCCCGGTTCTTTAATTCCGAGGTGGCGCGTGACATCATCAAGGCCAAAGGCCAGGCAAAGCTCGTGACCGCCGCCGGCGTCTTCTTCCACCTGGAAGAGCTCCATAGCGTCACCGCAGGTATCGCGGATTTGCTGGACCTGCACGGAGTCTTCTGTGTTCAGTCGATTTATCTTGGGGCCATGCTCGAACAGATCCAGTTCGATCAATTCTACCACGAGCATTTGACCTATTGGACCGTGAAATCCCTGGACCGGTTGTTCGCCCTGCATGGACTGGAGATTTTCCATGCCCACCGGCTGGCCATTCATGGCGGCTCGTTGGAGTTGCTGGTCGCCCGCAAGGGCGCACGCGCGGTGGATGCTTCGGTGGACCAATTCCGAGCCGAGGAAAAGGCCCGCGGCTATGACAAAATCGAAACCTATCGCAATTTCGCCACCAAAGTCTGGCAAATCGGAGACGAACTCAAGTCGATCCTCCAGCGATACCGCGCCGCCGGTAAACGGCTGCAAGCGTTCGGCGCGCCAGCCAAAGGCGCCACGCTCCTTAATTCGTTCAAGATCTCCCCGGAGATCATTGAATGCGCCGTGGAAGTCAACCCCTTGAAAATAGGCAAGTACATCCCGGGCTGCCGTATCCCCATCGTGGACGAGGCAAAGACCGAGAAACCAGATGCCTACCTGCTTTTAGCGTGGAACTTCCTTCGAGAATTCTTAGCCAAAAAGAAAGATTATATCGAAGCCGGTGGAGAGTTCATTCTGCCGATTCCCCGGCCAATTGTGATCAACAAGGCCAACTACCGGCACTTTGCCGATGGAGGCGAGCTGCCGGGTAGCGGATCGGAAGGAGCGATCTCGCAATAGCTGGTTGCAGGCTTTTTGGGTTCTCTCACGGGAGCGAGTGCTTGGCGAACAGATTAACGGTCCCGGTCGTTGGCCCGGTAACGGAAACTTCGTGCTGAGTGAATTGCAACTGGACGCCACGTTGCTCCCCATAGCGGCGAGCATTCGGGTATCAGAGGTCGAGATTTGCTGGTTGTCAGCATCCAATAAGACGTATGGTGTCGATTACCGATCAATCCTGACGCCAGATACCTGGGCACCGCTTTTTAGCAACATCCTCGGCAATGGAGCGACGATCTGTGTTGGCGACAAGGTTGTAGCTGGACAACCACAGAGATTGTATCGTGTCGTTGTCCTGCCATGACGAGCAAAAGAGCCTGGCAAAATCGCCGATTAACTGCTCTGGACATCGAGCAGCAGGACTGGCTTGGCTAAATGGCTGGACGCCAGATATCCTGGGACTGCCCCAAGCTGCAGCCCAGTTCGGAGTTACTGTTTCTGGGCCTCCGGGACGTAGTACCTGAAGGATGGTTGTCCTCGAACCTGAGCAGGCTTTTTCGCGACTAGGAAGCTGGCCCATCCGATAGCTGCCCAAACGCACCACATAAAGAGTCGGTGTCTGGTGAGAAAAGTGATCGGCAGAGTCACGGGGGCGAGGAAGCGATGTAGCCAGGAGAACAGGTAGTCAGCCTGGATCGGCTCGCAGGAATAATACTTCGCCAGCCTGTAGAACGACTGGGGAGTCCACGGGCGCGAACAGTGTGTGGGGTCGTCGAAAAAAGAAAGACTGTGAAAGAGGTCGTGATTGAATGGCATTCCTGGAAGCCAAAGTGACCGCTCGGAGGGTGCTTCAAAATAAAGAAGCCCTCCCGGCCTGCACACGCGGACGCAGTCTCCGAAGAATCCGATCGGTTTTGAGACGTTGTTCGATAATGTGACTGGCAACAACCAGGTCGAAGGTATCATCGTCGAAGGGGAGCTTTTCAGCATTCAGATCGGCGCGCTTGAATGTGAACCGTTCCGGAAGGGGCCCTTCGGGATCGCAATAGTCCACGCCGAAATGTTGCAGGTGATCCAAACCCAGGCTCTGGGCTATCCCCACTTGCTTAAAACCGATACAACCGATATCCAGAACTTTTCCGGACTCAGGGACTTGGCGATAAACTCCGCTGATCTGGCGGGGGGGCCAGGGAGTAATCATTCGACCCATTTTCATGCGAAAGTTACGAAAAGATAATCTGCGATCCTGGCGCGTTGAGCTTCACTCTTAGCACTTGACGCCCCTCGAACATTCTCGCCAACTGCGGATGGGCTTCGGGCGGGGCGAAGAGCAGCATAAAGCCTCCACCCCCGGCCCCCAGCACCTTGCCGCCCCACGCGCCCGCTTCCTTGCCGGTGCGGTAAATTTGGTCTATCTCGGAGTTGCTGACGCCTGCATCGAGACGACGCTTGGCTTGCCAGGCTTCATCGAGCAATTCGCCAAACTCCCGTAATGGCCGCCCGCCGGTGAGAATATCGTAGCCGCGATAGACCATGTTGTGCATTGTCCGGAGCAGGGGAGTGTTGTCGGCCACTTTGCGCAGTTGTTGGGCGACGACGTCGGAGGCCTTGCGCTTGATCCCGGTGAAGACCAGCAGGAGGTATTGCTCAAATTCAGCCAGCCGCTCCGGTGAGAGCGGCACCCGTTTCACACTGATCTCGGTTTCCGTGGCGAACTCGACTAGATTGAAACCGCCAAAGGCGGCAAAGATTTGGTCCTGGCAGCCGACGTTTTCCCGCAGGATGTGCCGTTCGATGTAAATGGCCTCGTACGCCAGTTCGTGCGGATTGAGGAACTCACCCTTGAAGCTGTGGAGCGCATGAAGCAGCGAGACCGTGAACGCAGAGGACGAACCGAGACCCGTGAAGGCGGGGAGATCGGCGACGTTGTGCAGTTCGATATCCTTCTCGAAGCCGCACCGTTTCAGGCACTCGCGAAACACCGCATGCTCGATCTCCCTCACGTCTTTGGCCAGCTCGACCTTTCGATACGAGACGCGGATCGAGTAATCAAACAAATGGCTCAAAAACGGACTGGCTGTAACATAGGAGAACTTGTCAATGGCAGTCCCAAGCACAGCCCCGCCTTGCTTCAGAAAATACTCGGGATAATCCGTCCCTCCGCCAAAAAAACTGATCCGGACTGGGGCGCGCGAAATGATCATGCGAACTATACTCCTCGGCCCCACGGTCCCCAAAGCACGCGATCTCGTCCCGAATGCAGCGGAAGCGCTCCTGCTGCCTCTTCAACGAGTGCCGCAACGCCCAGATTGATGGCGGTTGCGCTTGTTTTCTCCGAACTGAACATCATGCAAAATCGATGCAAACTAGCAGGAGCCGCTTTGGAGCGTCAAGCGCAACCTCACGCAACCTCGCGCGCGCGGCGCTTTGAAAGCAGACCACGTGGTGCGGCTCGCGTCCCGCGCGACGGTTCTGAACTGGCCAACTGGTGCCAGGACGTAATTCTTAGCCGCCTTTCCCATCGGGTTGTGGGGGCTTAATCGCATGTTTCATAGGCCCCGCGTTGGTTCGGCTTCGTCAAAGATATAAGAGGTAAGAACGAGCCGACTGGGAGCATTTCCTGAATCCACATAGGGGCTAAACAAGCCGAATTGTGCCCTTGTAATCCCTCGATAAGAGCGTACAGTGGCATGTGGCAGTTCACGCTTAATCTAAGAATCATTATGAAACTCGTTCCGTTAGTTCTTCCGATTCGTCATTCTCGTCTCGTGATGTCGGACAATCTACCAAGCATTGCCGCTAGAGCTGCGCAGTGCGTAGCGATCGGGATTGTTTGCTTGCTCTCTGCATTCCGAGCGTGGTCAGCCAACTGCGTGCCGCCTCCGGTTGGACTGGTCGCTTGGTGGCCGGGTGAAGGCAATGCCAATTACATCGCGGGCCCCAACAACGGTGTGCTGCTCAACGGAGTGGCTTTCACGAACGGCGTGGTGGGTAAAGCCTTCTTTTTCGATGGGGTAGATGACCGGGTTGTGGTGTCCAATGCTGCATCGCTCAACTTTGGTCCGGGCGCGGACTTCTCGATTGAAGCTTGGATCAAAACTGAAGCGGCTGTCACGGACTCGGGCGTGCAATCAATCGTGGATAAACGTCTGGCACCGGACATCTATCGTGGCCAGGGTTACTTATTGTGCCTAGTCGATGGGCAGTTGACTGGTCGCCTGTCTGATTCCATGGCGAATGTGGGTACGATTTACGGACCGGCAGGGCCGGACTTGCGAAATGGGCAGTTCCACCACGTCGCAATGACCCTGGCCCGCAACTCTTCGACCGGCGGCAAGCTGTATGTAGACGGGCAGGCAGTAGTGACGTTTGACCCGACAGGCGAGGCCGGGGATCTCACGGCGGCTGCACCGCTCCGTATCGGGAACCACCCCACAGAAGCGTTTCCCGGCTTCTTCAAGGGGGCGATAGATGAGGTTTCGATTTACAATCGGGCCTTGTCGGCAGTGGAAATTCAAGCCATCTATCAGGCCGGGAGCGCCGGCAAGTGCATCACCGTTCCGGTCATCACTTCTCAACCTCGTGGGCAAGTTGGCTATTGGGGAAAAAGTGTTGCTTTCGATGTTCGTGCGGTTGGTGGCCCGCCACTCTACTATCAGTGGTTGAAAGATGGGAGTCCCATCGCAGGAGCATCGGAATCATCGCATGTGTTGACCAATTTCCAGTTGATGGATGCAGGCAGCTACTCGGTCCTGGTCACCAACGCTTACGGCAGCACCACCAGCAGCAATGCCTACCTGACGATGAACCCGGCCGGTGTGTCTTTGGCACTTTACTCTGGCATCACGATCGATGGCGTAGTGGGGTTGACTTACGGTATCCAATACAGCTCCGATTTGAGCAATACAAACGGCTGGCGCGGCATGGCCAATGTTACGCTCAGTGTGCCGACCGAGCTTTGGTTTGATGTGCAGCCGGCGAATCAGCCCCGGCGGTGCTACCGGGTCGTGCCAGGACCAATTTCTGTTCCGTAGGCCGGGACGCCGCGAAATCATCATACAAGCCCCCGCCTGCCCGAGAAGACCACCGAGGCCCGCGATCTGGTCCTGGATGCGGCAGAGTCGCTCCTGCTGCCTCTGCGACGACCGCTGCAACGCCCACTTTGATGGCGGTTGTGAGCTTGGTGTCTCCAAGCTGAACACCATGCAATGTCAACGAACACGGCCGCGCAAAAGGGATGTCGTAATGTCAAGCAGCAGAAGGCTCAACCCGGCAAATAACACATATTCCCAGGCCTTCAGGATCTGGACGGCCCAGAAGGAGAGGCGGCCGACCTCGCGCGGCGCTTTGAAAGCAAACCACGAGGTGTCGCTCGCGTCCTGCGCCGCGATTTTGAACTCACCTTCCGGGGCTTTAACATAACAATTCAGCCACTTCCCGCCCGCGACCTGTGAGGGCGTCACCTGGGTTCGCCTGCCCGTTGCCAAATCGATAAGTTCCAGCGCCAGGCTGGTCTCGGAAAGGAACCCCGCCACGGGGATTTCCAAATAAGGCAGGCCGCTTCGGCGAATCGGCTTACTCTCGAAGCGGCCCACCGCAGCAGAACCCTGCGCAGTGCAGGATCCCCAGGAAACCTCCGTCGTCGGCTCCGGCCTCACCAGTCGGAAGCCGTTCGGCACGAAGCCGCGCGTTACCTCCATGTTGGCCGTGACATCCAACGGCTGCCGGACGCAAGCCGGCAGGATTTCCCGGATGCGGGGATCGCGGAGATAATTGACGAGTTTTTCTGCCTTATATCTCGGGAGCGGCGGAGGCGGGTTAACCTCGGAGAAGGGCAACTGAGGATTGGGTTTGCCATCAAACAGATGGATGTCGTCCGAAACCATGAAGGCGCGAGCATTTTGCAGTTGGGCGCGGTAATAGAAGTGGCGCTCAGGAATGTCGATTTGCCAGGCGCGCAAAGTGAGAAATGACAAGCCAGCCGCGCACGCGACCCCCCATAAGGCGAAAACGGCAAACAAGACGGGCCTGGCCGAGCGGAGCAGCCATGCGATGGGGCGGGGAATTGGAAATTGAGAATTGCCGGACGTGGCTAGGCCGGCCCAGTGGCGGCTCCACAGCACGGCGATGCTGAAACAATTGGCGGTGAGGATGAAGCTGCTGGAGTCCATGTATCGCCAGCCCGGCGGTCTTCCGTCAGCGCCGCGCGCATAGGCAGTGGCCGCTCCCTGCAATATGGCCCAGAGTCCGATAGCCAAGGTCATCTCCTCGGCGGGGTGGTCCGCTTCCGGCTTTGTGAGATAAGCCCAGGCAAGAGCCGCGAGCGGAAGCAGATTGAGAACTGCGAACGGCGGAACCACGATCCAGGGCCACGCCAGGTTGTTTCCGAGAGCGATCAGGAATTCTGAGACAGAGTGCGCCTGCAAGACATGATGGGCTTTGACGTCCGCCTTCAAGAGCAGCCCGGACACGATCACCGCCGCGCAGAAGGTCAACGTCGGAACCTGTCCCTTCCAGCTTTTCGGGCGCTTCGCAGCGCG
This sequence comes from Verrucomicrobiota bacterium, assembly GCA_037130375.1. GTDB lineage: Bacteria > Verrucomicrobiota > Verrucomicrobiia > Limisphaerales > UBA8199 > JAPLUA01. The sequence continues at coordinate 13,446 of JBAXTC010000117.1, forward strand.
CAGCACCGCCAGGGCGAACACGGCGGCGGCGGCCAGGAACCCGGACGCGACCGTGAACAAGGCCAGGATTGCCGTCGCGGCCCCACACCACCACCGCGCCGATCCCGGCGCATGCAATCCCAGCAGCCACAGCGTCAGAAGCGAAAACAGCAGGAGGAAATAAAACTGCGATTGAAATCCCGCCAGCGAGTTTTCCCAGCCAAGCGGCAAGGCCAGCGCCAGGACGAGCGGCAACCAGAGGAGAACCCAATATCTCTTGTCCAGCCACCGGGACATCAGCCACCCCAGGCCAGCCAGGGTGGCGCAATGGATGATGGCGTTGACCACCATTTGTAGCTGGCCATCCCATTGCCGGTTCAACAGCAGCAGCGCCAAACCGTAAATGCGGGTGAAGAAAATGCGGTGCTCATTATGTGCAGCGAACAGATTGCCAAGGGAAAGCTTCCCTTGGAAATAGGGCAAATAGACCACGCGTGCTTCCTCCCACTGGTCCCAAAACGGCAGCGCTGTGCCGAACCGTTGGATCAAGCCCAGCTTGGCGCCCAAGCCAACGAGGAAGAGGCTTAGCATCCAGAGCCAGCCATTGCCTCGGCCCCACCTGCCGTGCCGGGTGATTTGCAGCCAATTCATGCCGCGAATACCCTATCTTCTTTCATCCGGAAATAAAGAACACTTTGCCCGTATGAATCAATCGGTAACCGGCGAGTGGAATCGCGATGCTTGTGACTTCCGTCGGAGAAAGGGATGTCGCGGTGGGCGTACCGTGCTGGGGGGGATCACAGCAACTGGCCGATTATGGGAATTCGTTTTCGAGATTCGCGACCGCCAAAGCTTCGCGCGGAGACCCATGATACCTTGGCCGGCCTGCATCAGGAGGACTGGACGTGGTTGAACGGAGGACGCAAACCTGCAAACAAAAGCGGTGTCCAACCATCCGTAGCAGAGCTGTGTGCCAGAGTGCGAAAGGAAACCTGCCGGCGTCATGTACCCTGGACGCGCCGGTTCTCGGGGCAACCTTGCGATCTCTGGGGATCAAGTGT
>JBAXTC010001170.1:0-1801 GCA_037130375.1 Verrucomicrobiota bacterium
TATGCCAGTACGTTTAGGACGTTTTGAAATGCCCAAGCGGTTGACCAAAGAGGATTCAACCTGCACTGAAATTTACGCCAGGTTTGTCGCCGAGCCATTTGAAACCGGTTACGGCCATACCATTGGCAACTCCCTTCGTCGCGTGCTCCTTTCCTCGTTGGAAGGCGCCGCCATTGCATCCATCAAGATTGATGGGGCAATGCATGAGTTTACCACCGTCGAGGGCGTTGTGGAAGATGTCACTGACATCGTCCTGAACCTCAAGAAGGTTCTCTTTAAGGCCCACAGTCGTGATCCGCAAACAGTGCTGCTCTCGGTCAACAAAGAAGGCGCAGTCACCGCCGCCGATATTGCGATCAACCATAACCTGGAGCTGGTCAACCCCACCCAGCACATTTGCACGCTCGACAAGAAGAAGAAATTCGAGATGGAGCTTGAGGTCAAAGTTGGTCGGGGCTTCCTGCCCGGTGACGAAAATAAGAAGCCCAATCAGGCCATCGGCGTCGTTGCCATCGACTCTTTGTTCTCCCCCGTCATCCGCGTCCGCTACGCGGTTGAAAACGCTCGTGTCGGCCAGCGCACGGACTACGACCGTCTGATTCTCGAAATCTGGACCGACGGTCGCATTTCACCTGATGACGCCCTTACGCAAGCCTCGGCAATCCTGCAGCATCATCTTGACGTCTTTGTCGGCTACGATAAGAACGCCATCGAGTTTGAGGAGGTGGTGGACAAGCAGGACGAAGAGAAGACAAAGATAAAGAAGCTGCTCAACATGAGCGTCAACGAAATCGAACTCAGCGTCCGCGCCGCCAACTGTCTGAATAACGCGAACATCACGACCGTTGGCCAGCTCGCCATGAAGACTGAGCAGGAGATGCTCAAGTATCGAAACTTCGGCAAGAAGTCCCTCAACGAAATTAAAGATAAACTTGCCGCCCTTGGTCTGACTCTCGGCATGACATTCGAGAACGACATGCTTGAAGCGCCTAAACCCGAAGAGGCCCCCAAGCCCGAGGGGCAGTAACAGCGTGAAAAGGGCAACGACAGTGGCATCCCGCTGGCGTTCCGACTACCGATTACCAATTACTTTATATGCGACACCTTAAGCGAACCGCCAAGTTGGGCCGTACCGGGCAGCACCGGAACGCGATGCTCTCCAACTTGGTTTGCAGCCTCATCGAACACAAACGCGTCGTCACCACTCTGGCCAAAGCCAAGGCCGCCCGGTCCGTCGCCGAAAAGATGGTCACCCTCGGTAAACGCGGCACGATTCACGCTCGTCGCCTCGCTGCAGCCCGACTCCACCAGGAATACATCGTCAAAATCCTCTTCGACGAGATTGCCTCTTCCCAGAAAGAGCGGCGCGGCGGCTACACCCGCATCGTCAAGCTGAACCAGCGTCCGGGAGACTCTGCCCAGAAAGCCATCCTTGAATGGGTGGATCTTGGCATGGCTTCTGAAACGCCCGTTGGTGAAAAGTCCGCTGCGGAAACTAAACCCGGCGAAGCCAAGGACGAGAAAGCTGCAGCCGCCAAGTAACCGGTTGCAGCATTCCATTACTTTCACGGCCCGTTCTCGCTTGAGAACGGGCTTTTTCTGTACTCGTGATCATCTGTCGGCGCATGGTTCTTCGTCATGGCAGATCAACGCCAACTCGATTCCATCGCCTCCAGGCTGGCTCAGTTTTCGTGAGCAAACCCGGCTTGATTTCAGTGAGCGACATCGCCGTGGAGGGCGTAATAAGTCAGGGCGGATTCAAGAACCTGCAAAATCGTAGCCGCCGACGGCAGTCGGCGCA
>JBAXTC010001171.1:0-1796 GCA_037130375.1 Verrucomicrobiota bacterium
TTTGGTAATGGTTAGCGTCGTCATATCGACTATTTAGAGCCTTTAACGCGGCTTGGCAATTATCAAACCGGAACCGGTGTCCTCACTTTTGAGACTGGTTTCCGGAGATTTCGTGTCAGTGATGTCGAGATAGGGACACCGGTTGCCCGGCGCATCCCGATAACGGCGGCAAGGCACAGTTCTTTTTGGGGTTGGGCTTCCAACGGGACGATTGGCGGCCACTGGCGGCGGCTTTCCGCAAATTAGTCGAGGGCCAGTCCGTTGCGAATGGTTCAGCCCTTTCGAGCATCGTGGCAAACGGTCATCAGGTTAGCGGAGAGTTTGTCATCTTTGGTCCATGCCGCGCACGATGCGAGGCTTGGGTTGGACCGAAGCGGAGCTGATCTCCCGGCTGAAGAATGATTCAGGCAAACTGGCGATGGCAGCACGGGTGAGGAAGGAAACGACCCTGCCAATCATGTGGTTTCTCTGACTGCTATGTCTTGAAAATGTCCACCGCGAAAGGATTGTCCAAGCGGATCGGCTCAACCTCGACGCCATAAGCATCGCGGAACGCCCGGCCCGAGACCCGGCCAGCGGACAATTTGATTTCAAAAGCCCGCAGGCTGCTCCCCCGTTTCACCACCAGGTCCACCTCCGACTGCGCCCGCGTGCGCCAGAAGAAAAGCTCCGCCGGCGAGCCGAGCAGGGCATTGCGCTTGGCCACCTCGGCGATGACCCAGTTCTCCCACAACGCGCCGATGTCGGGCCGGAAGTCCTCGGTCGAGAACGCGTTGAGCAAGGCGTTGCGGATGCCCGTATCCCAGAAAAACACCTTTTGGCTCTTGGCGATTTCCTTGCGGGGATTCGTGCTGAAAGAGGGCAGCCTGAAAATGACGAACGTCTGCTCCAGCAGGTCCAGGTAGCGATCCACGGTCGGTCGCGCCATTTGAAGCTGGGTCGCCAGTTCGTTCACCGACACCTCCGAGCCGGCCTGGTGCGCCAGCAACCGCAGCAGTCGCTTGATGAGGTCCGGCGTCTTGACCAGACCGGTCTGGAGCACGTCTTTCCAGAGGTAGTCCGAACTCAGCTCGCGCAGCAACTGGGTGGGGTTGTCGCTCGTCACCACCTCGGGATAACTGCCGAAGCTCAGCCGCTGCATCAAAAAGGCCCGCAATTGCGACGCGAAGTGCTGACACAAGTGGCCGGGCGCGGTGTCTGCCCTGGCCCAAACCTGAGTGCCCAGCGTTTCGGAAAACAGCAGTGGCGGTAGCATCAGCTTCCGGTTGCGACCGGTCAGGCTCTCCGCCGCCTGATCGAGCAAATCCAGCGACGAGGAGCCGAGCAGAAGAAACTTCGCCCGCAGCCGCATATCATGCCAGCCCTTGATGATGCGGGACGTCTCAGTCAGCCGCTGCGCCTCATCAATTACCAGCACCGCTGGGTTGCCGAGCGAGCGCAGGGCATCGCTGGGGGCCAAAGCGGCGGCAGCCAGGAACCGCGCCTTGTCCACCTCGACATCGAAATTGAGGAACACCGCCGGCTGCCCCGCCAGGACATGCTCCACCAAAGTCGTCTTCCCGACCTGTCGCGCGCCGAGGATGACGCCGACCTTGTCGCCGGCCAGAATGTCCTTTAGCGGCAGCTCGGCTACTCGGCTAAGATACATACTGCGCAGTATAACCTGCTATTTTGTACACTGCAAGATACAGAATCGCCGTCTCAACCGTAAGGGCGCATTCGCGAGTCCTTGGCGGAGCGTCGGCATATTGCCGGCTTACACCGAACGAATAGAGCAAGCAGTCGGGAAAGATCCG
>JBAXTC010001172.1:0-1796 GCA_037130375.1 Verrucomicrobiota bacterium
CCAACTCCGACACGGTCACCAGCGTTACGTTGAACAGCAGCGGGGCCGCTGCGACGGCACCGGTGGCCGGTTCGCCATACACCATCATTCCCAGCGCCGCTCTTGGCACTGGCCTGGTTAATTACAATATCAGCTACGCCAACGGCACGCTCACGGTGCAGCGGGCCAACTCGGCTACGGCGCTGGTTTCGTCGGGCAATCCGTCGGTGCGCGGGTCCAACGTGACCTTCACGGCCACGGTGAGCCCGGTGGCGCCGGCGACCACGACGCCGACCGGCAGCGTGCGATTTTACACCAACGGGATTGCGTGCGGTAGCGCGGTAGCGCTGAGTAACGGCGTGGCCAGGGTAACGGTGGCGCTGTTTCAGCTCGGTTACAACCACGTGGCGGCGACCAATGTGACGGACAACTACTTCAGCAGTGACGCCAGCCTGGAGCAGTTGGTGGAGGCGAGCCCGCGGACCCCGATCACGGCTGGCATCACGAACAACCACAACGGGACGGTGACGGTTGTCTTCCTGGGGACGCCGAATGTCACGTATGTGGTGGAGGCCAGCGGGGACATAGCCGCGCCGCTGTGGAAAAACGTTTCGACCAATGTGGCGGGAGCGGACGGGCAGTGGACGTTCGTGGATTCCACGGTTCTCCAGACGCAGCGGTTCTACCGCTCGGCAAAGCCGTAAGCCGGCCCCAGGGCATGGTTCGGAGTCAGAGCAAGTTGCCGGCGTAGTGCGGCCGTTGAACTGCGCCCGGATGGCTGCGCACATCCACTGATAGGCTGAACGCTTTTGCAGTGAGCACACCGGGTTGCGGACAAGAATGTCCGCGCTCCGTTCGCTCCATTGTTGGGTTGTATTTTTGCTGGAAAAGCTTAAGATATGCAGATAGGTGACTGAACTTACAACCCAGAGCACCACATTAGACAGCGAGCAATTTGATCATAACTCGACCAGCAATGGTCCATATTTAGCAATGCCCATGAACGTCATTTCGACAGTAAGTTGCCAACGATCGTCCCATGCTCCGAGCCGGGGCGAGACTTCCGCGAATCACCCATTCGCGCCAGGACTCTCAGAGCCCGGGCGGCTTCAACGTAGGGCAGCGCGTCCCGCCTGCCCCTCCGGCCTCCAATGGCTCGCCCTCGCCGTCATCACGCTGGCGGTCGCGGACGCCAGTGCCCAGCCAGCCTCGCCCTTCAAGACTCCGGAAGAGAAGTCGAGCTACGCCATCGGTGTGGATATGGCGCGAAACCTCAAGCGGCAGGGGATGGAAGTGGAGTTGGACTTCGTGATTCGCGGTTTGCAGGATGGTCTCTCGGGCGAGAAGCTGCTTCTCTCCGAAAAGGATTATCGTCAGGTTCTGATCGGCGTCCAAACTGTGGCGAGACGTAAGCAGGCGCAGTACCGGGGACATACGGTGGCGGAGATCAACCTAAAACGTGGAGAGTTTTTCCTGGACGAGAACAAGGCCAAGTCCGGCGTGACTGCCCTTCCAAGCGGGCTGCAATATCAGGTCATCAAGGCGGGCGCTGGCCCGAAGCCGACCGACGCCGACACGGTGGAATGTTATTATCGGGGCACCCTGCTGGATGGGAGCGAGTTTATATGCACCAATCCCGGGCAACCGGCGACCGTAAAAGTCAAAGAGGCCAATTGTCTCGGGTGGAAGGAAGCTTTGCAGCTTATGCCGGTCGGCTCGAAGTGGAGGTGCTTCCTGCCGTCCAAACTTGCTTACGGCGCCCGGGGTGTGGGCCGGGACATCGGCCCCAGCGAAACCATCATTTTGGACCTCGAACT
>JBAXTC010001173.1:0-1794 GCA_037130375.1 Verrucomicrobiota bacterium
GGCGCAGATGAACGCAGATGGGAGCGCGCCCGGCCCGGCACCCATCAAGGTTCCAGTTTGTTCCGGTTTGCCGCAAACTGGAACAAACTGGAACCTTGAAGTCCCTTTCCGCAGCAGCCCTTTTGTTAAGCGTGCGGACGCTCATTTGTTCGTTGCGGCAGCCGGCAGCGCATTTGTGCTCGGTAAGACAATGAAAGCGCTCGCCAGGTGATTTACCGTCTGGAGACGCTGTGGCCGTGCCTTCGGTCGAGGCAGAGGCGGGAGAACGTATGCCGCCAAAAACAGCGCGATGAATGCGACCAGCGCCGGAACTACCCAGTGCGTGTTCTTGTTGTTCATATTTCGTTCCACTTTATAGACACCCAGCCTGCCCCATTTGCATAAACTTTCATTACCATGCCGCTTAACAAGAAATATACGACGGCCCGTTCGTATAGCGAACGACGCAGATGCGGCCAGCAAACTTTCATGAAACGAGGTTACGCCCGTCTAGCTCTCCAAGTCAATCCCCCTCTTTAAGGTGTCTGCGGCATCAGGGCCGCATGCCGAAAGACGGTAGTGATCGGATGACGGGGGGACAAGGATTATGGGGTCGTATTCACTGTAGGTTTCGTATTTCACAGTCGGCAGAAGCCCTCCCAATTGCGCAGGGCGCTGGCCTGGTCGGGGCCGCGCAGGCCGGTTTGTTGCAGATCGACATAGACTTGGGCGTCGGTGACGAGGGGCAAGTCCTGGATGGTTTGGGTTTCGAGGAAAACGCCAGCGTCGTCGGGGACAAAAAGCCAGACTTTGCCGGCGTCGCTAACGGGGCGAAGGCCCAGTTGCTCCAGGATGGCAGCTTCGGGCAGGCGCGCGACATAAGCGGTAGCGATGACCGGTTCGGTGTAGGGGTGCCGAAGCCAACCGGCGACCCATTGGGTGAAAGCGATTGGCACCGACTGCTGATCGGCCCACGACTGGAGCTGGCGGGCGGTTTCGAGTGACCGCGCCCCCGATCCTCTCCGCACGCCCCGCAGGGGCGGCATGGCCTGTGCGAGATAGCACCATGCCGCCCCTACGGGGCTTGCGGAGATTACGGTTTTGGCGTGCTATAAACATGTCGCCCCTCTGGGGCTTGGGAGCTTTGGCGGCCTGCCCCGCAGCCCAACGCTCAGCATCAGCGGCGGGAGCCAGCCGCCACTGACGCACGAATTGCAAGCGACCTGAACGGCAGGCTCCCGTCCGCTGGATACTGTGGTTGGACTTGGGTTTCATACAGGTGCGAGCCCGAGAAGGAGGAAGATCCCAAGCAGGACCACCACCATCCATCGCCACGCGCGCTCGCGTCTGCGGTACGAGGCGAACAGGCATGCCATGCCTCCAGCAGCGAGTGCCCACGCAGGGTAAAGAAACCAGCGGCCTCGACGGGCAAACTCCCGAAAAAGCTCATGGTCGCCACTGTGCCAAGCCTGAAAAGCCTCGTTGAGCTGACCCCGCCCTTTGAGCACCATGAGCAAGGCCCCGAGCATCAGAATCAGGGACAGTAGAAACATTAAGCGCGCTTTCATATCGTCGGCAAAGTCCAACGCCCCGACTCAGGCACGGCGCGCCCCAGGCGTCCGACATGGTGTAGTCCCCGTTGGTGGGACTTTGCATCACGTGGATTACGGCGCTGAGACCCGCCGTGGAATAGGTAACGCCGTTGGGCACTATGTGGCCTTGCGAATAGGCCGGGGCAGTTGCTGCGAGGGCAGAACCAAGTAGGAATAGAAAGCGGTGTGGAGCGTTCACAAGCGGCTTAACGATGCGGATGAG
>JBAXTC010001174.1:0-1793 GCA_037130375.1 Verrucomicrobiota bacterium
GTTCTGGGCGTCCGGCCCCAAGGCTCCCGACGAAAAGGCATGGATCGAGCTGTTCGACGGCAAAGACCCCATTCTCATTCTGATGGATGAAATGCCGCCTTACTTCGAGGACCTTTCCACGCGACCGGTCGGCGCGGGCACCGTGGCCGACATCGCCACCCGCTCGTTTGCCAACCTGCTGACCGCCGCCGGCAAGAAGGCCAACGTCTGTGTGGTTATTTCCGACCTCTATGCCGCCTATCAGTCCGGCGGCGCGCTCATCACTCGCGCCTTGGACAATGCCCGGCAGGAACTCACCCGCGCAGCGCTGAGTATAGGGGCGCACAAAAAGCAATTGCTTATCAGTTAGTCCGAAAAAGCTTGAAAAAGCGACCGCATCTCCTCATCTACCAGCGCGGGATCGCAGGTTTCCGCGATCTCCGTCCGCAACAGCTCCTGGTAACGATTCCGTAGCCGGGAAGTGGCCACCCGCACCGCCCCTTCCGTCATTTGTAACCGGGTTGCGGCCGCCGCGTAAGTGATGCTGTTCTCGGCCACCATTAGGAACGGCTTCAAGACATCGAAGAGTTTGCTGTTTCCCCTGGCTCGTTTCTCCTCGGCCAGGCGCGTGAGCACACGCTCGAGCAATGTCGTTACCCAAGCTCGGTCGAAGGAATTCTCTGACGTGGCCGCGGTATGTACCAGGTCATTCTGGTATTTGTCATCCGCGCTGGCCCAATCAATGGGCAGGTGTTCGGCGCCTCCGCCGCGCTTTATCCGTTTCGCCCAAGTCCGTTCATTGGCCATGTGGTTCTTGAGGCAGGCGAGGAGGAAAGCTCGAAACCGGCCGTAGTCCTTGCGCAGCGGGGCGAGGTAGTTCTTCTTCAAGAAACCGGCGAAAAAGCCCTGCACGAGGTCTTCCGCCTTCGTGGGTAACCTCCATCTCGAAGCCCTGAACCACCAGGCGTTCGCAGGCGGGCTTGGCGAGTTGAGCCATATCTTTCAGAACCAAAGTTCGGATCGGTTTGGGCGAGACTGCATCGGCAGTTGGCGGTTGCGGACTGCTGGATTGGCCCGAATTAGGATACTCAAGTCGAGAGGATTCCGCTCGGCCCGGTTGGCGTGCTTGCAAATTTGTGTTCATAATGCCGTGTCTGCTAGTTCCGGGCGACACGGCTGGGCTTATCCCAGCCACAGTTACGCCCTTCACTAAGTTCAGAAACAACGACGGCTACCTGTTACACCGGCAACGAAGATATTTCGTTTCTGATAGAAATCAGACGGAAGCCAGGCGGTGTTAGTCGGAAAAGGCTTGAAAAGGCGGCCGCATCTCCTCATCCACCAGCGCGGGACCGCAGGTTTCCTCGATCTCTGTGCGCACCAGCTCCTGTGCAAGGCCATCAAGGCCGGCCGAATCGTCGATCCCTTAAAGCGAAGTGAATCGGTAGCGGACAAAAGCCAACGGAGCGTGCTCGCCAGCCAGAGCGCCATGGGGATGGGTTGTGTGCGGGTGGAGGAACGGGTGTTGGCGGCCTTTGGCGGGTTAGTCCAAGCCCCCACGCGCTTTGAAGCGGGCCGGGATGTAAGTTGCGGCGGTGTTCTGTGGGCGTTGCCGGCTTTGCTGGCCAATGGGTTGTTACACCGACAGGCCGAAAGTTTCGAACTGCCCAAGGGTAAACATTCGGCCAACCTGCTGCCGCTGTAATTTAGTTCAACATTTATCGGGGCACCCCTCCTCTGGCCTGTTACTCTGGCCACATGATTTCAGCCAGCGAGCACACAGCGGTCGCTTCTGACGCGCTACCCCCGGTCGG
>JBAXTC010001175.1:0-1792 GCA_037130375.1 Verrucomicrobiota bacterium
AATGCACGACGTCATGCGGTGACCACTCGGTCCAACTCTCGCGGATGCCCCTGCAATCAATGGTCCAAAGCGAAAAACTCATCAAGAGTGGCGACTGCCTTTGACAGTCGCTTGAAGAAGTCATGGATATCTTCGTGCAGATCATCTGCGTGCATGGTGCCAGCGACGATCTCCCTGAGCACACTAATTATGCGTTGGAGACGTCGGTGTCCTTTATTTCAAACTCGGCGCGGAGCAATTCCTCGAACTGTTTCACATTTGATCCCTTGGCCGCCACGGATTTGAACTGGAAGAGCCGCGAGAGAATGGGCCGGGATACCAGCGCGAGCGGGATGCTGGTGTCGGGCCTGGCCGTTGGCAAGGCGCGACACGTGGCGCATTGAAGTTGGGCAACCATGTCCTCCGGGTTGCCGGCGATGGTGAGGTGGAGGTCGTTGACACTGCGGCAAACGTCACAGGCAGGAAAAGCCGTCTCGGGATCGGGGTCGTTGGCGAAGTTCATTTCCAACTGGCCGGCGGAGTCCAGGGGCAAGGTTGCCGTGCCGCTCCCGCCGGTGAGGGCGACGCGGTCGCGGTATTTATGCAGTCGAGGCATGGCCGGGTTCGGTGACTTTTTGAATCTCGGTGAGCTTGTCCAAAACTTCCTGGGGGATTTCCGACGCCTGCATCTCGCGTGCGATGAGGAAATAGTCGCTCTTTGTGATTTCCGTGGAGAGATCGGCCTGCTTCAGAAGCTCAGGAAGGAGTGTCTTGCTGACAGGCTCCGACCGGAGAAACGAGCTAGACTGCAATGGGTCTTTGAAGAAAGCGGGAGGAAGTTGATCCCGCAGGTAACGCAAGGCGGCGCCAGCAAACAGTTCGCCCTTTTGCTGCGTGACGAAGCGCTCCAGGGCGGAAGGGTGAATGAGATAGCTCTCGGCTTCATACCGCTCCCAGCGAAGAATGGTGAGACCATCGGCGCTGATTTCCCGGTCCGGCATGTTGCGGTTGTCACCATCAAGGAGAAGGACTGCGCGCAGACCAGGTCGCACCGCCTTCAGTGAAAAATAGTGGGCACGTGCCTCCTTTGGGCTCCGCCCCTGGTTGTTGTGCCAGAATGGAAAGGACTTGAACCACTGTTTCAGAGGATGGTTCATCACTTCAGCCCAGGCTTTCAGGAGATCGAAATCGGTGTTTCCTTCAAGGTAAACAATGCCGTGAGCGGACTCGGCGAGGAGAAGCTCAAGCGACGTGACACGTTTCAACGCCTCGCGCACCTGATCGCGGTCGCTTTCGGAGGCAAGAGGATGTGGCTCCCGATAAAAGGAAACGATTTGCCGCGGGCTCGTCGTGTCGATGAGGACCTCCGAATGAGTGGCGATGACCAGTTGGCCTTTTCTGGCATGACAAAGCGTCCGTAGGATGTCGTAAAGCTGTTTCTGGAGTAACACATGCAGGTGCGCGTCTGGCTCATCGAGAAGGATCAGGCTGGAGGGGCGGGCGAACATGAACGCCAGAATAAGAAGCACCTGATGGAATCCGCTGCCAGTAGTGGAGACATCGAGCGGGGGTAGTCCGCCAAGACTGCGTCCGGCCGGGATCCCCTTCAGGTACTGGCAGGTGATGTAAGGAGCGCCGCCATACACCGGGCGGAGGAGACGATATTGGAAGACCTCCTCAATGATGCCTTCGAGTTTCTCCCAGTCGGCCACTTCGGGCCTCTGGGAAACCTCGAACAGGAGGTTTCTCAGAATATCGCCCCCTTTGCCTTGTCCAACCAGCATGTCCTGATAGGGCCGATCGTACCGGGTCT
>JBAXTC010001176.1:0-1780 GCA_037130375.1 Verrucomicrobiota bacterium
TGGACGGCAGCCCCGAGGCTCGCGCCACGACTGCCGTTGTGATGCATCGAGGACGCGCTGATGACCATGTTCGAGGTATAGCTAAAATTGAAACCGTGGGTGCCGTTTGCCATCGTCTCGCAGTTCAGGATTTCCACGCCCCGCAGATAGTTCGCCGTGGTGCCATCGCCGGACAAGCCGCAGCGGGCGCCGGTGAACTTCAGATTCCGGAACTGGACGTACTCGGCGCCCTGCAAATAGAAGGCGTCAGCGCTGGTGCTCTGGCGGTTGATGGTCGTGCCGTTGGTGCTGCCCTGAATGACTATCGGACTGTCCGCCGAGCCAACATCATTGGTGGTCATCACGATGGTCGCCGAGAGCAGGTAGTTGCCGGTGTCCACCTTGATCGTGTCGCCGCCGGTGACAACGTAGGTATCAAGGATCGCTTGCACGGAATCCTTCGGCGTGGCGGCGCTGAGGCCGTCATTGGCGGCGTTGCCGGCGGCGGAGCAGAACACATCGTTGAGCGTGTTGGTGTCGTTGACGTAGTAGGTGCGCGGGCCGGAGGCGGAGACTTCAAACGCCCCGCCCGCCACGTCCATGGCGGAGCCATCGGTCTTGCTGACGCGCACGAGATAATTCGTGCCCGGTGGCAGCCCGGTCGTGTTCCAGTCGAAGCGGCCCAAGGCGTAGTCCACCGAAGCGACAATATTGCTCCAAGTCGTGCCGCCATTGGCTGAGAACTCCAGCTTCACCAGGTCGCCGCCTGCCCATGGCCCGCGTGTGAGCCAGACAATGGTGCGGGTGCCAAACCATTTCACGCCGGGCGCCGGCTCCACCAGCAGACTGAAGCGATTGGCCGGCGAGCGCGAAGCGTCCGGGGTGTTGCCGAAGGCCCCGAGGTCAAGCCGCCCGCCGTTGGGGACGGGTTCCTGCGCGAAGCCGGCAGCGGGATCGCCACCATCAATGCCAAAGCTCAGGTCCGCATCCGCCACGAACGATCCGCCGTCCGGTGCTGTGAAAGGCGCGCCGCGATAGCTGCCCGCCGTGCTGCGGAGGTGGAAGTTGGTCACGGCATCCACAAAGCGTGGTTCAATTGAGATGCTGTGCGTGTCGAGCAATGAAACCTGCTGCCAGGAACTGAGCGTCGTGCGCGGCCCGAGCCAATTGCCTGCCATCGCGCCCTCGGTCAGGTAAATATCGTTGTAATCGCTGGCCATGGTGCCGGGCGGATTCTGGACGTCGAACGCAATCATGTCGGCACCGCGCGTCCAGATGATGTTATTGGCAATGGTTGTGCCAGACGCGTCAATCAGAATGCCGTTGGCGCCGACCAGGGTGTTGTTCTTGCACACGGCACCCCTGGGCAGGACGAGGTTGTAGTAACTGGCGCTGGCCCCGTTCCGGACCACAAGATTGTTGGTAACGATCACACCATACCAGCCCGAGATACCGTGGCCCTTGTTGTCGCTGACAGTGTTCTTCGTGACAGGCGAGGCATATTCCGAGACGATGCCGCCACCGGAGTTGGAATAAACCTGGTTCCCGATAACGCCACCGCAGCGGTTGGCCACCAGGCCCGATTCGCTGTTGGCGTAACAGGCGTTGCCGATGGCCTCGGCGTTGACACTGCTGTCCCCTCCGATCCAGAGGCCATTGCGGTTGTGATGAGCGTTATTCGAAAGAACCAGCAACGAGCCGCCGCTTCGACCTGCCGTCAAGCCCCACGAACTATTGCTCGCACATTGATTCGCTGAGACGAGGCCGTAGCCGCCAAATCCCATGCCGCTGCCGCTGTTCC
>JBAXTC010001177.1:0-1772 GCA_037130375.1 Verrucomicrobiota bacterium
GATTGGTATCTGACCAAGGCGGGCTGGGAAGTGGCTGATCGTTACCTCGATGCGGGTTAGGCTTGCTGACGGATACCTACTTTGGTTTGTCGTGGCGCATCCATATCAGCCAACCTTGCGATTAAGTCCAAATCCCTTGGACGTGCCGGGAATCGTTTGTCATCGGGAACTATCTTGTTTAACGCCAGCGCAAACTGGCGTCGATGAAACCGTCCGATTTGCCGGAGTCGCTCGCAACCCCTGTCTTGATGAGTTGAAAAGCTTCCGACGCTTGGGTGCGGAGTTGATCCGCAGCGAAATCTTCAAACAGGATTTTACCTTCGGCGGTTTTGCCAGAATAAACAGGGCCTTTCGGCCCCGCTTTAATCGTGATCGTTTGGCCCCGTCCTTCCTCTGGGAATACATTAAGCCGCCATCAGCGGAGCCGTCAAGGAGCGCTTCGATCACAGCGGTTTCGCTTGCGATTGGCGTTTGGTTCGATGACGGGGAGCGGCTCCAATTCAATGGCACGCTCGGGCGATGGGCGCTGCCGCCAGCGCAGCGTCAGGTCGGGCCGACCGCCCAGGCTGGCCCAGCGCCGGTGAGTAGGGACAATCACTCCGTCGAATCGCCCGGCAGCAGATTCTGAGGCAGGTCGGCCAGAACGGCGCGGTGGTCTGCGTAGGAGCGCTCGTAACTCCCCGCGCTCCGAAAGATGGGCATTGGATTCATCCCGGAGGCTTCTCGGCGTGGCGCAACGCGATGACCCTCGCCGGTCGCGCCAAGACGGTTTCCTCAGCGATGAGGAACAGCAGCAAGATGAGACGGCGGTATTTCATGGCTCAGAGGTGACCCGCATCTACGGCGGCGCGGGAACCTCCAGCCTTGTGTTCGATGCTCCAGCTTTTCATAGTAGCTAAGCGGCGATGAAGCCGACCCGGTGGGTTGGTGTTGGCAGTCTGATTCTCATATTCTGTCTGACCGGCGGCGCGGCAAAACGTCACGCTCAAGGATCGCTCTGCCACCGCCCGCCAGACCGACGGCCCCCAGGCTCCGACTGGCTCCTGGCCTTCCAGGAACAGGTCCGGCTCGGGCTTGGCCCGCGCCAGGTCACCGCGCTCCACGACGACGGTATCTTTGGTCACGCCCAGGGCTTTCACCGAGGGATTGATGTTGGCGCAAATCCACACGTCAGAAAAAGCGCCGGAGAAGAACGTATCCAATGCCCCAACTGGCAAACAGCAGCGCACCATGTCTGAGACGCGGACTCCATGAGCGTAGCCGAGAATGTCGCCCCCAAAAGAACTGGAAGTGCAAAAATGCGCCGAAGGCAATGCAGGCAACTGCGAGCACGACGGCCTCCCAACCCTGCAAATCGAGAATTGGCCCGCGACGACGGGGAAGGTAGGCGTGGCCGGTATAGAGGCAATAAACGTCTGCCGACCCGAAGGGTCGAATACGGCTGGCAGCAGTGGCCTGTCGTCCGGGATGATTTTCCCCCTGGCAACCTGGTTGCCGTGACAGTTTAGGCACTGGCTGATCTGAATTAAATCGCTATTTCGGCAATGTCGCTGAACAAACTCGCGCAGTTTCATCGCAGGAAGGTCAGTCCAAACACGCCAACGCCTCGGCTGTGGCGAATTTGGTGCCCGCATACTGCGTAACAGAAAAGGAGCGCAGCCCACCGGGCCGGAATATTGGTGGCTTGCCAGCGGGGCCAAGACAGCCCGCGACGAGCTGCTGACATTCTCCTCTTGATGTCAGCAGGAGCAACGACTTGCGGGGTGGAATCA
>JBAXTC010001178.1:0-1770 GCA_037130375.1 Verrucomicrobiota bacterium
ACACGCCCTGATCTTCGGCAACTCCGTCTATGCCATTCGCAACGACCTCAACACCCCGGCTCGGCCGGACAGCTCGGCCCCGCTGGTGCTGGTGGAATATACTGATGGCGATACCGGCGAGGCGGCCATGCTCGCCTTCGCCGTCGTCGCCACCAACAGCCAGTATGGGTTCAATTATCCGGTGACCGTGCCGAATTTGCTGGAGCCGATGGCTCCGCTGTCGTTCATGGCCAATCCACACTGCTCCAACACCGTGCCTTCTGCCGGCCCGGCCTGGTCGGACCGCAATCGCCAATGGTGGGCCTATCGCGCCGGCACGAATGGTGTCAGCCCGGAAACCGTCCAAATGAATTGGTGCTACCAAAATCAGCCGGGGTTTTATTATCCGGGCGAAAGCCCGCAGCCCGCGCTCGGCCAGGAGATTCCGTTCCTCAGTGGGCAGGGCAGCAAGGGTCTGCCCCGGCCCGTGACATATACCATCAACTGGCCGGCAAGTGCCCCCGTCCTGAGTGTCGGCGACACCTTGGTCAAGCCGGACCAGCAACAGGTCGGGCTGCCGGACATCGGGGCACAACTGAGCGTGGATATTCTCTTTCAGCAGTCCCTGCCTTATGCGTTCACCACCAATTACTCCACGACGCCCTCTGGGGTGCAGGTGACCGCAGCGGGCGAGTATGCCGTCAACAACGGCAGCCCGTCGGTGGTGCTGATTGATCCCACGTGCTACCGCAGCAGCGCGGTCAAGTTCGCGGTGCCCAGCGACGTCAAACAACAGAATGTCAATGGCTGGACCTATTTCCCGGACCTGCCGCCGCAGTTGAACCAGCGGCTCTGGTGGCAACAGACCCAGCTCTCACCGCCCCTGGGACAGCTCAGAATTCTGGGGCAAAACGTCGTTCCGGCGGCGGGGCTTCCCTATCTCCTGCTGAATCTGCTCGGAGCGGACGAGCGGGCGGCGGCCCTGGCGCTCAGCGCGAACGCCAATTGGCAGGCGGCGGTCAATGGCCTGCCGACCAACGTCGTGGAAATCACCAGCGGCAACCAGCCGTTTGATTCGCTCGCCCTTACGGCTGGCATTGGCCGGGGGCAGGGCTATGTGACCGTGGCGTTCGGCGACGGCACCAATCTGCCGCCCGGCACGCCGATCACCCTTGCGTGTTTCCATGTGCTGCCCCCGCTGGTCACCGGCGAGGTGAAAGCGATTCCGCCTGCGGATGTCCTCAATGAACAGATGACCATGCGGCACACCACCGATTGTGCCGGCCACCCGGAAAACTACCGGTTCGACTGGCGTTACAACACCTCGGACAGCACCACCAACTACAGCGCCTGGCCCAACTACACCATCGCGGTCGGTGCCAACCAGATCACGTTCGGCAGCGGTCAGCCGATGTTCACGTTGTCCGACAATTTCTTCGTCTGCCGCTACCAGTCCCTGGACCCCCTCAATCCGGCGGGCACCAATTGGAGCGCCTGGACCCAGCCGATGATCGCCGAGAGCTGGGTCAAACGCTCGATGAACGCCATCAATCCCTACAACCAACGGGTCGCCGACTACCAGCAGCAGCCGCCGGATTATACGATCAACATGATCGCCATGGCCGGCGAACCTTACCTGGGCGATGTGGCCCTCAACTCGGCCCACATCAACGACTTCGGACTGATCGAGATCTATTGGACCATCTTCAACCGCGCGCTCAACATGATCGCCGCCTTGCCCGGCGGGGGCGACCAGGCCATGAACGACACCCTGCGCTATGCTGCCACCCG
>JBAXTC010001179.1:0-1766 GCA_037130375.1 Verrucomicrobiota bacterium
TCTTCGAACTGGCGACGTTGATGATACGCGTGGACCTGTTCGCGTTCGGCGGCGGATTCGCTTCCGTGCCGCTGCTGTTCAACGAGGTCGTGACCGCGCGGCATTGGCTGGACGGCCCGACGTTTTCGGACGGCTTGGTGCTCGGTCAGGTCACCCCCGGACCCATCGTGATCACCGCGACCTTCGTCGGCTATTTGCTGCATGGAACCGCTGGCGCCGCCGTCGCCACTTTGGGAGTGTTCCTTCCGTCCTTCCTGATCGTGATCGCGGCGGCTCCCCATTTCGAACGCCTGCGGACTTCGCCAGTTTTTGTGCGGCTCATCGGCGGCGCGCTGTGTTCCTTCCCTGGCCTGCTGCTGATCGTCGCGGTGCATGTTGCCCAAAGCGTCAACTGGAATGTGGGCCGAGTTCTGTTGGCCGCAGCCGCTTTCGGCGCACTGCGTTTGGGCGCGAGTGTTTTTTGGGTGGTCGTCATTGGCACAGGACTGTCGTTGCTCATTTGCCGCTAACCCGAATAATTCGCATTCAGCACGAACTCCCGACAGAGTGGAGCGCCGGTCTGCAGACTCTGATCGTGATCCTTGCCATCTGCCCGTGAAGCCGGTGGAGAGAGTTGATGATTATCCCGCCTTCCAAAGGCAGCGCTACTTTACAAATAGTCCGACTTTAAGCAAGATACGCCTGCATGTTCGCAAGACCTTTTTGGCTAAACCGGTTGCAGGAGACTTGGCGCGCGGTCCCCATCGCCTGGCTCGCCGGCGTTCGGCGCTCAGGCAAGACCACCATCGCCCAGAGCCTGGGCACCGATCAGTCGCTCTACGTCAACTGTGACCTTCCGGAAACCGAAGACGCCGTCAAGAACCCGTCCCTGTTCTTCAAAGGCTGCAACAAGCCGATTGTCATCTTCGACGAGGTCCATCACCTCAAAGACCCCAGCCGGCTGCTTAAGATCGGCGCCGACGTTTTCCCGCACCTCAAAATCCTGGCCACCGGCTCGTCCACACTGGCGGCGAGCAAGAAGTTCCGCGACACGCTGACTGGCCGGAAACGCGTCGTGCATCTTCCACCGGTGCTATGGAGCGAACTGTCAACTTTCGGTGGCCTGAGCCTGCAACAAAGGCTGTTCCATGGCGGCCTGCCCCAGGCGCTCCTGGCCTCCAGCAAGCCGGTGGCGTTTTACCGCGAGTGGATGGACTCCTTCTTCGCCCGCGACATCCAGCGCCTGTTCGAATTCCGCGACCTGAACCGCTTCAGCGCCCTGCTCGAATATCTCCTGCGCCAAAGCGGCGGGATTCTGGATGTCACCAAAGCCGCGTCCAGGGTGGGGATTTCCCGACCGACCGTGGACAGTCATCTGCTGGCCCTCCAAATTACCCAGGCCATCACGCTGCTGCGTCCCTTTCACAGCGGTAGCCAGAAGGAGATCACCAAAATGCCTCGCCTCTATGCCTTTGACACCGGCTTCGTCAGCCACGCGCGTGGCTGGAATCCCCTCCGGCCCGACGATTGCGGTTTCCTCTGGGAACATTTGGTTCTTGAACATCTGCAAGCCTTTCTCTCCGACCTGCCGCTCCACTACTGGCGGGACAAGACCGGCCGCGAAGTGGATTTCGTCATCGTCCGCAATCGCGACCTGGTGGACGCCATTGAGTGCAAATGGGACTCGTCCGAATTCGACCCCGCCGGGCTGAAGGCGTTTCGCGCGCTTTATCCCAAAGGTAACAACTACCTCGTCTGCCCGTCGGGCGCACCTCCCTATCTCAAGC
>JBAXTC010000118.1:0-14478 GCA_037130375.1 Verrucomicrobiota bacterium
TTTTTGCACTTTATCTTACTTTTACATTATCAGTCACTTTATCATACTCCCCCCTTCGGGGGGGGGAGTGTGTGATAAACTGGTAAACCAAGAGATTATCATAATGATAAACCTATGATAAACCTATGATAAACCCCAATGAATACCACAATCCAAAATGATAAACCTCTGATAAACATGTTTATCACGCACTTTATCATCGACACCTCGAATGATAAACCTCTGATAAACCTACTTATTACCGCGAAAAGCATGGTTCTATAACCTTTCTATCCTCAAACTCGCGAAAAGCATCATTGCTTTCTTCACTCTCTCGAGAGACTCTGTAATACACAGGCGGATAAGAATCCGAGCATTTATGAACAATACCTTTCTCAACTAACGAAGGCATTCTTCTTGCCGCCGTCAGATATTTAATCCCACTCGACACCTCGATATCCTTCATTGTAATAAACTCCTTCGGTCCAAAGGGGATGGCATTAAGTATCTTTTTATCTGTTTCATTATCCGCGTTATGCGTAGGAACTTCACCCTTATTCACGGGCAACCAATAAAAGTACTCGGGCAGTAGGTCGTTAAACTTAATAAACTGCTCCCTAAATCCACAAGCTGATGCCCCCTTCATTATGCTCATCTTGTATATATTATTCCCTGCTGACTCTCTCGACAACGTGATGACGGATCTAAATCTATTCTCAAAACCTCGATTGCCTGCTATTGATCCACTTTTGTTGTTGTGGCAAATAACTATCGAAGCAACATTAAACTCTCTTTGCAGGTCATCTATTTTCTGGCAAAAGATCTGGGCAGCCATAGAACTATTCAGATCCTCCGAGATATAATTCGACATAGGATTAATCACTATTAGATTGTATGGATTATTGTCCTTAATTGCTTCTCGCAAGACTTGATCGGCAAGCTCAAATATGTCGAGACGATACGTGTCAGGCATTCTTATATTCTTACAGGCGTATTTTTCTTCCTCATCTGATAACTTCGCCATTTTCAGATTTGCCGTGAATAAACTCTGTATAATAAATCTATCATCTTCGTTGCCCAGATATAAGGTTCTCAACTTCCTATGCGGTGATAATCCAACTACTGATTTGCCCAGCGCCCATCCAATCAGTAATTGAAAACACAATACTGATTTTCCACTATGCGAATCGGCAGCGATTAACAGCGACTTACCAGGCGCAAGAAAGCGATTATTTATGTAATTTGGACTATTAGATAATGCTTCCAGTTCTGCACTCGACATTTTCAGCATACTTGAATCAAATAAATCCTTAATCTCCAATTCCTTTTTCGTCGATAACTCGGTTATCAAATCTGTCTTATATCGCTTAACTGTTGGGTTGCTTCTGTCCTTCATATCATACCCCAGCATCGATCCGCCTTGGATTTTGATGAATTGGATCTTTTTCTTCACGGGTATTCCCTTCCCGTGTTCCGGGTAGAGAAACGATATTTTATCCTCATATCTCAAGTGAGAATAATCATTCTTGCTTGCCGGAGGTAGTTGGGGAGGTTCTGGAGTTGTATCTACTATCTTTTCACTCACAGGCATTTCTACATTATGCTCACTCTGGCTAACCAATTCCTCCGCTTTATCTTTTAACTGCTTTAGTATCTCCCCTGATATATCAGCGATAGGTATATCTAGATGAACCATATATTCCAGACCCTCCGGATGAATACTGCCAGGTCCCATAACGTATGAACTTCCTTTTCTTATACTGAATAACTCCTTACTATTTGAACTTACCTTTACTGCTCCTTCATCCTTATCACTTTCGAGATTGTAGTATAAATGATAACCATGCCCGGTTTTGATGCTAAATGTTGCTGGTAACATAGGCAACAGTTGTTTGATTATAGGGCTGAGAAAATCATCTATGTCGATGAATACCAACTTACTACTCCAGCTTACTACTCCATAATTGGTCTTATCAATTCTCGTATTACCACAGGCGGATAATGTCTCATAGTCGATTTGATTTTCTAGCTCCTTCCAGTTGTCAATTTTACATCCCTTTTCCTTGTAATTGATTTTAACAAAGTGAGCATCTTTTAGTTGGGTGGGTATTTTCATATATTAGTTAAACCTTGTTTTGATTTTTCATCGATTGCCAAACGTCCCAGTGCTCCGCTTTATGTTTTACGATTATTCGCGATAGTTCAGAAGCAAGGTCTGATGGTAATAATCGATAAAACGTGCTCCAACCTGCATTTAGTCGTTTCGCCCTGTATTCTTCATAGTATTTCTGCTTCTCTGCTTGTGTTTGTTTCATATTGTCCTTTATTTAGTGAATAGCGTTATTGCCATTCACTGTATAAATAGTGAGCAATCAAAGAATAACACAAAAATAATCGAACTATCTTCGCAAAATAAAAACCCAATATTTCTATTGGGTTGTGTTGTATGAAAATCCCACTATCGAATAACTATATCAGATATAACACAAACACGCAACTTATTATATTACTCTCATCCATCTCTCACTCGTATTGCGATATACCAAAGAACAAGAGATTAAACTGATTTGTTTTCTTTTTCAGAACATTCAGGAGAATTCTGCCAAATGTTAGGTCGATACAACTTCGACAACTTTGTCGAACTTGCTTTCTCCCTGTTTCAATCTCTCTATTTGCATTGTTAAAATAATCATAAACTCATTCTACCGATTTTAGAACTCAAGTCAAATAGCCCTATTCATAGGGGCATTAACGTTAAAGTGATTAAATATAGTGGTTAGGATTAAGTATAGTGGTAGGCAAATATTGCCTATGGTTCTTCAGTGTGGTGCAGAATTCTGCCCCACATTGGATTTGCCAATGGTTCTTTTGTTCGTCCAATATTGGACAAACAGAATTGCCAGTGTTTGTCAGAATTCTGACCCACATTGGATTTTGCCTTTTAACGCATTGGGTATGGGGATGCTGTATTGTGTGGTCTTGTTAATCAGGATGCATCCTTGGGGCATTAGAGCTAAGCCAATGGGCATTGGATATACCCTAATAAGTATTCTTTTTGAACGCTTTTTAGACTTTTAAGCTGGGTCGAGACTTGCCTGAGGGTGTGGCAAACTAAATAAAATCGAATAACACACTTAGTTCTTATATCTATATGTGATTACATAAACAATATAACACTATGCACAAAATATTTAGCGGCATCAAACAAGCATCCTTGGCATTAGGCATCCCAAAAGAGGTATTATCTCGAGCAAAGCGACATAAGGCATCCCCCCGTGGTCGATATGGTTTTGATATATCAGGTCGAGTTCATTGGGATAATCCTAATACAGATGGTCTAACCTTGGAGCAATGGATTACTAACAACTACTCAGAGTTAAGATTACCTGCCCCCGAATCGACCGAGTATTGGTTATTGTGTAGAGATAAAAACAAATGCTTACTTTCGGAGTTATTGCTAAAACAAACTCAAGATAAAATCATCGACAAGCAATCCGCTATTGCGGGTTTGGAGAATATTAGGTCTAATCTCAATGAATTGTTTGAACGTAAAATCCAATCTGATTTGATCGACAAATGGAACTTGCCGGAAGATAGAATACAGGACTTGAACAAGTTTAGGGGTGATCTGGATAACGTTTGGAATACTCAAATTGCGATGCTAATTAAACATTAGGTATAATCTCGCCCCTATTGCGTTTGAGTGTCTTAAATGATGCTTTACGCAATGCTACAGGGGCATTAAAAAACCCCTTGGAGTTAATCCCCCAGGGGTTGAATTATTAAGGTTAGCAGAATTCTGACAACCTTTATTCTTTAGGAGGTAAGATACTCCAGAACTTACTTATTTCTTCCTCTGGAATTATACCTTTATAGCATCGTTCTATGATGCCAGGTGAATTGCCCATTATCCATCTTAGATCGTCCAATGAATGAAACTTTGCGTAGTGATAAGAGGCAAAACTATGACGCATTCCATCTTGTATCCAAGGGAATGGCAATTTCTTCCACACCTCCGATTTTCTATTCCTAATATTAAATGTCGGGACAAGTAAGTTGCTATTCTCTCTGCAATAATTCAACCATTCATACAAGGTATCTGACATCTTAAACATCCTATCTTTCTTTGTCTTGGATATGTCGGATTGAATGAATACCTCCCTACTGTTCATCTTAATATTTGTATCCCAATTCATCTTATCTATTTCTTCGGGTCTTACGCCACCAAACAATGCCAGGGCAAAATAAGCGGTTATGTCTTTATGCTGTAATGCTTCAGTCATAATCGCATTACATTGCTCTGCCGTGAATAACTTAACGGCAACTTGTTTGATGCTTATTTTGATATGCTTACAAGGATTTTCATTGTGATATTTCTTAACAATCGACCAATTAAAGAATTGCCCTAAATAACTCTTAATATTCTTTCGCATAACATTGCCAACCTCTTTAGACTCGAGATATGTTTCAATCCTTGCTTGATCCATTTCAGCAATCTTTGTATCTGCAAAATCGACCTTAAACATATTTGACATCTTGCGGAGTGTATCCAACGATCTTGGTCTAATGGGTTTCAATTTATCTACTTTTCTATCATCGAACCAAATGCTCATCAAACCAGATACCGATAAACTTTCCTTTGCATCAAACTCTTTGGAGAATTGGTCGAGAGCAACTTGCATCGCTTGCTCGAGAGATTTGCCATAAACCGATAATTGTTCCTGCCACGAGCGAATACGGGCATCCTCAATAATGTTCGAGATTGCGTCCAGTCCACCGATTGAGACCTTGGAGCCAATCCGTTGGGCGAATTCCAATGCCTTATCGCGAGAACTGAAACCCTTGAATTGCTGCCCCAAATAATTCTTTTTTCGCAAGTCGACTTGGTATCGAGTTTTGCCGTGTTGAAAACAGCATCTAACGCGAGGATATTCTTTTCTTATCACTTTCATATTTTGCTTTTCTATATTTAATAATTCCGGTTATATCGTTAGAATTATGTTAGACCGTATTAAATAATGCAAATCAAATCGGCAAGAGTATTGTGTTGGTTATCAGCAACTTACGCTGATTATGAAAAAAAGAATACGGCGAATTTTCAATCTGCTGTGTCGCAGAATTTCATTCTGCGGAGCACGGGACAACCCCGGCGCGCCAGCACGCATCGGAAGAAGCCGCGGCCATCATTTTTCAGTCAGGCTCCAAATGCCGTCCCAGGTTCCTGAACCGTCAGTCAATCGGGTTCGACATTGAGCCACGTAGGCGATGCTGGGAGGGTCTTCAGGATGGCGTTCGAACCGTTCCATCGCCTCCTGCCATTGGCCTGCCAGACAGAGTTTAACACCCGCTTCAAAGTCGGCCAGAAACCCAGACTCCGGTTCACCGGCAAAACCAAGAACTTCATAGACCCGCACCGGCTGCTCACGGCCAACGACCCGAATCCGCCCCAGTTCTCGGCCAAGGAACTGACCATGTGTCTGCAGCCAGGTCTGCTCTGAGACCAGGTTATAGGTGCCGAAGACCTTGTTCGCGCCCTCGAGTCGTGCCGCCAGATTGGCGGCGTCACCGAGCACCGTGTAATTGAAACGATCTCGCGATCCCATGTTGCCGACGGTGACCTCGCCGCTGTTCATGCCAATGCGGGCCTTGAGCGTGACGCCAGTCCGCTCCTTGTAATGCGGGCGCTTTTGTGCCAGCATC
The DNA here is from genome assembly GCA_037130375.1 of Verrucomicrobiota bacterium. Taxonomy (GTDB): domain Bacteria; phylum Verrucomicrobiota; class Verrucomicrobiia; order Limisphaerales; family UBA8199; genus JAPLUA01. Next base: position 5,680 of record JBAXTC010000118.1, read on the forward strand.
CGCTGACAGCGCAGCAGAGTGCGAACCGCGCGGACGGCGTGATCGGGTTGGGCGGCTGGGGCATTCCAAAATGCCACGATGGCGTCGCCAATGTATTTGTCCAGGTATCCGCCTTCCTCGATGATGATGTCGGTCATGTCCGTCAGATACTCATTCAGGAGACTGGTGAGCGTCTCGGGGTCCAGCTTTTCGGAGAAGGAAGAGAATTTCTCGATATCAGAGAAGAAAAGAGTCAGCTCGCGCTTTTCGCCACCGAGCTGCAGGCGGCTGGGATCAGCGACAATCTGATCGATGACCTCGGCCCCGAGGTAGTGTTTGAAGGCGCGCCTCAAGAAGGCTTTTTGCCGGCCTTCGGTGGCATAGTTAAGCACGACACCGCCGACCAGTGCGGCGGCCACAGCTCCTTCAGTGACCACCAGAGGCCACCACCAGCCAAACGGGTAGGCAACAAACGCCCCCAGGGCGGGGACGGGCAGGAAAAAGGCGAAGACCAGCACGCTCTGCCAGGCTTTCCGGCTAAACGCGACGACAGTTCCGGTGAGCAGGCCCAGGAGCGAAATGATCACGGCAACAACCACCGCCGGCGCCTGACGCAAAAACCTGGCGGTGAGCAGATTGTCCAGGGCGGTGGCATGAATCTCGGTTCCCGGAAAGACGGGGCTGAGCGGCGTGGGTCGCAGATCGAGCAATCCGGGCGCGCTGAATCCGAAGAACACATACGCGTCTTTGAACACTTCAGGGTTCAAGGCTGGCTTCTCGCCGGCCTGCAAACGCAGCTCAGATTGGATCACCGCCGCGGCGCTGTAGGTTTCGTGGACGCCTTTCCTCCCGTGGAACCTCAGGATAGCGCTGCCACGATCATCGATCGGCGCCTTTTTGTCCCCCACGTGCAGCCAACCGTCTTCCAGGCGGAGCGGCAGGGCGCGGTTGGCGCCTCTTTCGCCTGCGAGAAAGGCGGCTAAGCCAAGCGACGGTACGGGCTTGCGGTCGAAGACGTGAAACAGCGCGGCGCGCCGGCACTGACCGTCAGGGTCAGGTTCAGCGCTTGTATTGGCGAGGAGGGTCGAGTTGGTCGCCACCTCGGGGATGGGAAAGGTGGCTCTCGACATTGCTATGTTTTCCGACCTATTCCGGGCGAGCCACCCCTCCAGCCCAGTCCAGGAAATGCCCGGAGGAGGCAGGCTGTCGGGCCAGTTGGTTGCCTCACCTGACTTGGGACTGAGGACGATGGCGCCGACGAAGCCGGGGGTTCGGCGGATGGCATCGCCCAATGCTTTGTCATCCTCCGCTGCGTAGGTGGATGGCTCGGTGTAGAGGACATCGAAGGCGACCGCCTTGGCCCCGCCTCGCCGGCAGAAGTCGAGCAGGGCAGAATAAACCGTCCGTGGCCAGGGCCATGCCCAGCCGTTTTCTTTCTTGCCCCAGTCGAGGCTGGGTTGGTCCAGGAGGATCACCTTGACCTGGGGGGCGGGCGGGGTGTCTGCCGCAAACATCTTTACCCGCAAACTCCACGTCGCGTTCTCGAACCGGTCCAGCAAACCCGTGGCCCAAAGCACGAGGACGACTCCGGCAGCGGCCAACCCGAGGGCCCCGCCTTGGATGAGTCGCTTTAACATTCCGCCTTTGACATGAACGACGTTTAACTGGCGCCGACCCGTCGCGGCGCAATCGCGGTCGCGAAGCGGGTGGACTGGGGCCTAAACTCCTCCCATGGCCTTCTGAAAACGCTCCTGACGCACAGGCGAACTTTCCGGCGGGGCCTCAGTGCCGATGGTCTTCTTGATCTCGGCGATGCGCACTTCCGGTGCGGGGTGCGTTTTGCCGAATCCATTGGAATCCGCTTTGATCTGCTGCTGCATCCGTTCCAGCATGGTGACGAGCGCAGCAGGATTGTAACCCATCTTCTTCATGATCACTACCGCGCCTTTGTCAGCCTCGAATTCCGTGGTCCGGGAATAACCGCTATTCATCATGGTGGAAGTGACGTCGGAGATGCTGCCCTCGAAGGCTTTCGTCACCTCGGCAAGTTGGGCGCCGCCCAGTGAGCTGCCCGCCGCCGCCCCCAGGGTGGTCAACGCCGATGTGAGACGACCCTTGCGGATGGCTTTGAGCCCGTGCTGGTGGTCCACATGCGAGATCTCATGCGCCAAGACCGCCGCCATCTCATCTTCGCTCTTGCAGCACCGCACCATGCCGCGCGAGATCAGGATTAACCCGCCGGGCGCCGCGAACGCATTGACATCATCTGTCTCCAGCAGCAGAAAGTGATATCCGCCAAAGGTTTCGGGCTTGATCGAAAATTGCGCCGCGGTCTGCCCAAGGAGATTCAAATAGGCATTTGCCTGCTCGCGGTCGAACGGTTTATAGGTGACCAGGACGGTGGCGGCCACGGCGCGGCCGATGTAGTATTCCTGCTCGGGCGTAATGTCCTGGAAGGTCTTTTCGATCGCTTGCGCACTCTTATTGAGAGCTTCGGCCTGGTCGGCGTTCATCACGCCGGACGCCTGCCCGACGATCCCGCCCACCTGCGTCATTGTCGAACAACCACTGGCGAGGACTAACGCCGCACTGACGGCGATGGCGCCGAATCGGGGTGCCAAAAAAGAAACTCGCATGGTCATCGTTTGCCTCCCTCAGCCGGCTGGATGCCGCCGTCCTTGAGGAATTGCTGCATCGACGTCGGCTGGACCTTGATCTTCTCCATTTTGTTCACCCAGGTGAAATCGACGTTACGGTTCTTGGCCTTGAAGTCGGCCTCGACATCAGAGTTGAAACCTTTGCCGGCGAGGGCCAGTTCGTCGCTCGAGGCGGCGGTCTGCGCGTCCTGGCCACCCGCTTTCATCGCGATCTTCTTCTTGGTAAGCGCCGAACTATGGACCCAGCCAGTTTGTCCGCCGGGGGTTGTGACCTTGGACCAATCGCCCTGGGTTTCAAGAACCTCCAAACGGTCCCCGTAGTTGATGGGCTCGATGACTTTCCCGAGAAAGGAGGGCGTCTCACGAACCTGCCCGCTTTTGACCTGCACGCTCATGGTGACCGGGCTGGCGGCCAGCGCGGCCACGGCGATCACAATTAGGCCCAGGCTAAACCATAGTTTAATTTGTCTTTTCATCAGTGTTTCCAAATACAGTAGTCACTCCCGCCTGCACGACCTCGTTGCAGAGCCGGCGAGAGGATAGCGGAGAAGATACTTGATTTCAATGAAATGATCAAGAGAAAGCGCGAGTGACCGGCACCGCAATATCCACCGTGACTGACCGAGGCCCGCAAGCCCATTTAGCAACGGTTTGCCTCATCCTTCACCAGTTTTAAGAGCGGGGCGACAATGCGGGACAGGATGGTTGCAGGCTTCCTCCATTGCTGTTAATAAGAGTCCATGACGAATGTTGCTGCTTGGAGCCTGATACAGGATACATCGAAGCTTAACCTGACCGATACGACGATCAGGCTGGGCGGGCTTTTAGCGGTTTACCTCATTTTCACGTTCGCCCAGCGAGTCCTGTCCCGCAAACACCTGTTCCGCGCGGTGGAACTTCAGTTGAATCTGCTCGTGCTGGCCTTGCTGGCACTCCTTTTCCTTGGACCATTTCTTCACCAGCTCAACAGCCATGTCGGAAATGCGTTCAAAGCGGCCGCTGCTTTCCTGGGCATCAGCATCGGGTTGAAACTATTTGATCTTCTGGTTTTTGACCGGTTGGTGCGATGGCGAAAGAAGCCGCCGGTGCCGCTGGTGCTGCGCGACCTCGGGCGACTGGCCGCTGCCCTGATTGCCCTCATCCTGATCGTGCGCGGCTTTTTTCCGGACGTGAATCTCAACGTGTTGGCCGTCTCCTCCCTGGTGGTTGGGTACATTGTCGGCAACGCCACCCAGGACACGCTGGGCAACCTTTTCGCCGGCCTGGCACTCAACGCGGAGCGGCCGTTCCAGATTGGGGATTGGGTCACGGTGGGCAGTCACACGGGTGTATTAGTGGATACCACCTGGCGGGCCACCCGACTGCGAACCAAAGCCAACGACTACATCGTGGTTCCCAATTCCTCGATCGCCAAGGAGTCCATCCTCAACTACTCGCGTCCGACCTGTCATCACGCCTGTTATCTTTCGATCGGTGTGAGTTACGACACGCCCCCGACCAAAGCGCGCGCAGCCATCCAGGGCGTTCTGCGCGAGGCGCCGGATGTGTGCAAAGATCCCCCTCCGGCGGTTTATCTGGTCAGCTATGGGGATTTCGCCATCAACTTTACCATTAAGTTTTTCATCGAAGATTTCGCCCTGCTTGATCCCATCCAGAGCGGGGTTATGGACCGTTTGTGGTACGCCTTCCGGCGTGAGGGTATTTCCATTCCCTTCCCGGTTCGGGATTTGCGGCATCGGGAAGCGCTGGCGGACGAGCAGGCTCAGCGCGCCGCCGGCCAAGACGCGGTTCGGCAATTGTTGTGTCGCGTGGAACTTTTCCAGTCTCTCTCGGCCGAGGAAATGAACCGGCTGGTGAGCGCGGCGAGGATGAAGTTGTATGCTGCCGGAGAGAACCTGTGCCGGCAGGGTGAATCGGGCGATTCGTTTTACGTCATCCGCGAAGGTCAGGTGGCGGTGTTGGTGACCGGCGCCAACGGCCAATCGGTGACCGCCGCTCACCTCACCAACGGCGCTTTCTTCGGAGAGATGTCGCTGCTCACCGGCGAACCCCGCTCAGGCACAGTCAGGGCCGAGACCGATGTCGAGGTGCTGTGTTTGTCGAAAGAGGACTTTGCCGGGCTTTTACAGGCGGACGTTGATTTGGCAGGCAAGCTGGCTGCGGTGCTGGAAAAGAGAGCCGAGGGACGCCGGTTGGCCATGAACGCTTCCGTCGCGCGAGAAAGCGCGCCGGACGCAGGCTCCCTATTGACGGCCCGCATCAGGCAGTTTTTCGGACTCGGTTAGAGACTGCGCCGTGTGAGGAAATGCGGTCGAGGTTGTCAAACGCCTTGTGGGATCTTAAGACTCATTCCTCTAACCGATGACCTTCTTGCCAATTGTGGAGCGCGAACTGCGAGTGGCGGCGCGCCGGCACAGCACCTTCTGGGTGCGGCTGGTGCTGGCGCTGACGGCCATTGTCATCGGCCTCTTCCTCTACATCGCAAACGCGCGGCTGCCCAAAGCGCTTCTGGCCCAGGAGATTTTCGGCGGGCTGGGCGTGCTCGCTCTGCTTTACTGCCTGGCTTCAGGCCGGCGTTCGACGGCGGATTGTCTCAGCGAAGAAAAGCGCGAGGGAACGCTTGGACTGCTTTTTCTCACTGACCTGAAAGGATACGATGTGGTGTTGGGGAAGCTGGCGGCCACTTCGGTGAACGCGTTTTACGGCTTGCTGGCGATTGTGCCAGTCTTGGCCATCCCGCTGCTCCTCGGGGGTGTGACTCATGGCGAGTTTTGGCGCACGGTCCTCGTGCTGGTGAACACGTTCCTGCTCTCGCTCGCGATTGGAGTTCTGGCTTCCGTATTGAGCCGCGACGCTCGACAGGCCATGGGAATAAACTTGCTATTGCTCCTGTTGCTGACGACTATCCCGCCGGCCATCGCCGCCGCCATAGCCTATTTGGCCCCTGCGCACAGAATGCTTCAACCCTTGTTCTTTTCCTGTCCGGCCTACAGCCTTTATTTGTGTTTTGACGTGAATTACCAGGCAGCCCGCGAATACTTCTGGCTGTCGGCAGGCGTCACTCACGCTTTGACATGGTTGCTGGCCGCTTTTTCGAGCTGGCTGGTCCCGCACTCCTGGCAGGACAGGCAGTCCGGCCAGGGCGAAACCTATTGGGCAGATCGCTGGCGGGTTTGGGTGTATGGCAAACCGGGTGAACGTAAAGCGCTCCGGACACGGTTGCTTGGCGTGAATCCCTTTTGCTGGCTGGCGTCTCGCGCGCGGTTCAAGCCTGCCGGAGTGTGGGTTTTCCTCGGGTTTGTCGCGTGCTGGTGGCTTTACCTGCGCGCCATTATGCACCTGCATTGGTTCGAGGAGTCTTTTAGCCTGCTGACGGCTTTGATGTTGAACTCGGTTCTAAAGTTATGGATTGGCATCGAGGCCGGCCAACGCCTGGCTGAGGAGCAAAAGATGGGCAGTCTGGAATTGCTCCTTTCCACACCGCTGAGCGAGCATGAAATCCTACGAGGTCAATTCCTGGCGCTCAAGCGGCAGTTCCTGAAGCCGCTGATGGTAGTTATCGGCTTGGAGATCGTGTTCATGCTCGCAGTATCAACGTACTCGGTCCTTCCCTCCGCCGACGTGGCAAGGCAGGTCGCGTTTGGGCTTGCCGGTATCGTCTTGCTTATCCTGGACATCAGCGCCCTGATTTGGGTTGCTCTTTTGACGGCATTGACAGCCAGGAACCCGACTCGCGCGAGTGCAAGCGCGATCTTGCGGGTTTTGGTTTTGCCCTGGGTGATCTTTGCGATGGTAGCGGCGATTGCGGGCCTTTGGTCGGCTGGAGGACCAGACCCAGGTTGGAAATTCTACCTGTCCCTTTGGTTCTGGCTGGGCATTCTCGCCGATCTTGGCTTCGGTCTGCCGGCGTGGCGGCAATTGCGGATGCGCTTTCGCGAGCTGGCCATGCAGCGGTTTGCCGCCTCGAAGGGCCACCCGGTTTAGAGCGTGTTTGGAACCAGGTTTGGAGTTCCGCCTTTAGGCGGCAGACTGATGAAACCGCCTAAAGACGGAACTCCAAACCTGGTGCCACGAAGCGTGACTGGTTTTTCCAGCCAGTGCTTGCCAGTCCGCGTTGAGCCGTTTCAAACACAATTTACACGAATCGAATGAAAAAAACCTGCCAAAAGTGCCAAATTACCTTGACCCTATTGTCGAGAAACTGAAGATTAATGACAAGATTATGTATTCGGTTTAGAATTGTACAATGCGTGTTCGAGTGAACCAATTAAAGCGCCAAATCATCGCCGCTACCGTGGTGACAAAGGAGGGGCGGAAGGGCATCCTGCTCGCGGCGCATCACAAGTCTTTCGCTCACCCCGGGAGAATGAACCGAACTTGACGACCAATAATTGCTACGGCAAGTTTTTCTGACTAATGACTGTCGAAGAATTGATAGCTTTTGAAACCGAAGTGGCTGATGAGTTCAACCAAGGCAAAATCCGCGCCCCGATTCATCTTTACCACGGTAACGAGACTCAGATGATCGAGGTTTTTCACGATATTCAACCGGAAGACTGGGTCATGTGTTCTTGGCGCAGTCATTACCAGTGCCTGCTGAAGGGAGTTCCCCGCCAAGAGTTGAAGGCGGAAATCATGGCGGGACATTCCATAACCCTTTGTTTCCCCCGGTATCGTGTGCTGTCCTCCGCCATCGTTGGCGGCATCATCCCCATCGCTGTCGGCACAGCTCTCGGCATCAAGCGCCAGGGTGAAAAAGCCCGCGTGCATTGCTTCATGGGAGATATGACGGCTGAGACAGGGATCGCCCACGAAGCAATCAAATATTCCACCAACCACAAGCTTCCCATCCGTTTTATCGTGGAAGACAACGGCAAGTCTGTTTGCACGGACACACGCGGCGCTTGGAATCAGTCCGTGTCGAGTTGGGAAAATACCAAGCATCCGCTCGTCACTTACTACAAATACCAAACCAAATACCCGCACGCCGGCGCAGGCGCCCGTGTGCAATTCTGATATGAAGTATTTTGACGAACTCTGCCGGGCCATGGATTTCCTTGCGCGCGACGAGCGCACGGTTTTCCTGGGCCAAGCCGTCGCCTGCCCCGGCACAGGCATGACCAACACCCTCAAGAACGTCCCGCGTGAAAAATTGCTGGAGATGCCGGTGACCGAAGAACTGCAGATGGGCGTATCTACAGGGCTGGCACTTACAGGGCTCGTGCCCGTGACCATATATCCGCGCTGGAATTTCCTTCTCCTCGCTGTCAACCAGATAGTCAACCATCTCGACAAACTGCCTGATATGTCCAGCGGCGGTTACCAACCCAAAGTCATCATCCGTACTGGCATCGGCTCGGAGCGACCGCTCCATCCGCAGCACCAACATGTAGGTGATTACACCGAAGCCTTCCGCTTCATGTGCAAGAACATCGAGGTTATCCGACTCGACGAACCGGAACAGATTTTCCCGGCTTATCAACGAGCACTCGAACGTACCGACGTTCGCAGCACCCTCCTCGTGGAGTTTGGCGATTACTACAATGAAAAATAATCGCCTCATCTCTTAAACCATGCATCCCGACGTTATCGCCCGTGATGCCGCCCAAATCTGTGAGCGCGTCAACCTCAAAACACTTGAAGGCAAAACCATCCTCATCACCGGTGCGAGCGGGCTGCTCGGCACATATTTTCTCGCCACGCTGGCGCACTTGAAACAAAGTGGCGTGCGGGTCAAAGCTATCGCCCAAGTCCGTTCCGAACCCGCGCCGCACACGGCGGAGATTATCCAACGCAGCGGTTTTCAACTGGCGCAAGTCAATGTTGCGGCCCACGCGGAATGTTCCTCATTGCCGCAGGCCGACGTCATCATCCACTCCGCTGGCTACGCCCAACCCCTCGTGTTCATGGCCAACCCGGCCGCCACATATCAGATCAACACCACCGCCACTATCACTCTCCTCCAAAAACTCAAACCAGGCGGCTCATTTCTCTTCCTCAGTTCCACCGAAGTCTATAGCGGCATCACCAACAAGTTGGTGACCGAAGCCGACATTGGCACGACCAACCCTGCCCACCCACGCGCCTGCTACATCGAAGGCAAGCGCGGCGGCGAAACCATCTGCCACGCTTTCCGCAACCAAGGCATTCACGCGACCGCCGC
>JBAXTC010001180.1:0-1764 GCA_037130375.1 Verrucomicrobiota bacterium
GGGGTGGCTCTCGCCAACAAGGCGGACCTGAATGACCAATGAGCACATTGTCCAAAGAATATCGGCGGCAACTGGAAAACGCTGTGCTGAAGGCGCGGGAGGAAGCCGAGCGCGGCGCGGCGGCGGCGCTGGAATCCTACGGCGTGGGCGAGACGCGGAAGCCGACCCACCTGGACAAGGCCGGCGAGGATTTGCGTAAGAAACTGCGCGCCCACGGTCGGCAGGTGGGGGACGTGCGGCGGCCTGATGAGTCGCAGGAAGTGAAGCGTCTGGTTCACGAATGCGCATATGTGCATTGGCATCGGATACTGTTCGCGCGGTTTCTGGCGGAAAACGGATTTTTGATCGAGCCGGAATCGGGCTTGGATGTGGATTTGGATTTCTGCGAGGAACAGGCCCGCGAAAACAATAGCGACAAGTGGGAAGTCGCGGCCGGGTTCGCGCAGCGGATGTTGACGGGCGTTTTCCGGGCAGGTGATCCGGTGCTGCAAGTGCGGTTGCCAACCGAGTTCCGCAACCGGCTCACCGCCCTGCTCACGAGCCTGCCGCAGGATCTGTTTCTCGCCTCGGACAGCCTCGGCTGGGTCTATCAATTTTGGCAGGCGAAGAAAAAGGAAGAGGTCAATGCCGCCGGCAACAAGATCGGCGCGGATGAACTGCCGTCTGTCACGCAACTGTTCACCGAGGATTACATGGTGGACTTCCTCCTGGATAACACGCTCGGCGCGTGGTGGGCGGGGAAGAAATTAACCGCAGAGAACGCAAAGAACGCAGAGTTCAAAACGGAAGAAGAAGTCCGTCAATTCTGCGCTCTCCCCGGCTGCCCGTGGAAATACCTTCGTTTCATCAAATCAGAATCCGTCTCTGCGATCTCTGCGGTTAAGTCGTCTTGGCTTCCCGCCGCCGGCACGTTCGATGGCTGGCCAAAGTCGGCGAAGCAACTCAAATGCCTCGACCCGTGCATGGGCAGCGGGCATTTCGTGGTGGCGCTGTTCGAGCGGCTGGTGGCCTTGCGTCTGGCCGAGGAAAAACTGGACGAAGCGGCGGCGGTGGCGGCGGTCATCCGCGACAACCTGTTCGGATTGGAGATTGACCCGCGCTGCACGCAGATTGGCGCGTTCAACCTGGCGCTGGCCGCGTGGCGGCGCGTGGGCCACTGCAAGCTGCCGGCGATGAACCTGGCCTGCTCCGGCCTCGCGCCGAATGCCAAACTCGACGACTGGCTGGCCATAGTGGTTGCGGCTTCCAGCCGCACTCTGACCAACGCACAAAAGCGGCAAGATGCCGCTCCCACTGTGGTTGCGGCTTCCAGCCGCACAGGGGAGAGGCTGGAAGCCCCTGCCACCTTTGCTCCTATCAACTATTTCCGCCCGGATGAACCCGTCGCCCACCTCACGGGTAATCTGCCGCACTGGCGTCAGACAGGAACAACCTACTTCGTCACGTTCCGCTGTGCCGATGCGTTGCCGCAGGAAAAACTCCATCAATGGCAACAGGAACTGGAGCAATGGCAGGCCGCACATCCTGAACCGCATGATGAAGCCACGCGACAGGAGTTTTACGAGCGCTTCCCGAAGCGAATCCAAACGTGGCTCGACTCCGGTTACGGTGAATGTGTTTTGCGTGAACCGGCCATGCGGCAAATTGTGGAATCCGCCATGCGCCATTTCGATGGGCAACGATACCGTCTCGCCGAGTTTGTTGTCGCAGCCAATCATGTCCACGCGCTCGTGACACCGCTGGGCGAACATCTCCTGTCCGAGA
>JBAXTC010001181.1:0-1756 GCA_037130375.1 Verrucomicrobiota bacterium
AGTCTGGCCTGGAAAGACAACTCCACCAATGAAGACGGCTTCCAGATCGAGCGCCTGAACGGTAGCACGTGGCAACCTCTCGCCACCGTGGCGGCCAACATCAAGACGTTTACGGATACCAGCGCGGTGCGGGGGATCACCAACACCTATCGCGTTCTGGCCTTCAACGTGGCCGGCGGTTCGCCCTACTCCAACCAGGTCAGCGTCAAAGCGAAATAGCCAAAGCCGTTAAGGTGGCGGCAGCCCCGGCGCGGAAGGCGCTCGGGCTGCCGCTGGCGCGACAACAAATAGCCGAACGACCGGACTCTTCCTTATGATTCAATCAGGCCAGAACAGCGCGTCGCCTCGCTCCCATTTACACCACAACCGAAACCAACCCGAAAACAACCATTCAGCCGATTACCAATCAGCAACCATGAAAACACGAACGACCGGAATGAAACTTGGTCTGGGCGCTTTGGCGCTGGGGGTGTGGGTGGCGGCGCAAGCGGCGGTCCCAGTCATCACGAATATCACGATGGTCGCGGGGACGCCGCAGTTCCGCATCCAGAGCGACTTGGGCATCACGAATCAAATCCAGTATTCGACCAACTTGGGGCAAACGAACTGGACGGTGCTGACGAACGTGGTGGTGACCAATAGTCCATACGTGTTTGTGGATACGGCCGCGCCGCCCGCGTCCTACCGCTTGTACCGGGTGGCGGCCCTCTATCAGACGAACAAACCCGTGCCGTCCAGCATGGCGCTCATCCCCGCCGGCAACTTCATGATGGGCAACTCCACGGACCCAGGCGAAGGATACCCCGAGGAACTGCCGCCACATAGGGTGTATCTGAGCGCGTTTTACATGGACACGAACCTGGTGAGTTCCACGCTCTGGACTAACGTGTGTCAATGGGCGACCAACCACGGCTACAGTTTCGATACTGCGGGGGAGGGGAAGGGGCCCGATTATCCGGCGCATGGCATGACGTGGTATGACGCGGTGAAGTGGTGCAACGCGCGGAGCGAGCAGGAGGGGCGGACGCCGGCCTACTACACCAGCGCAGGGCTGACGGCGGTGTATCGGAGTGGGCAGACCGACGTGCAGACTAACTGGGTGAAGTGGAGCAGCGGTTACCGGTTGCCGACGGAGGCCGAGTGGGAGAAGGCGGCGCGGGGCGGGCTGGGCGGGCAGCGGTTTCCGTGGGGCAACACGATTTCCGAAAGCCAGGCCAACTACTACGGAAAAACCGGCGACTATAGTTACGATTTGGGACCGAACGGATACAACGCAACCTTCGCCATTGACGATGAGCCTTACACGAGTCCGGTGGGTTCTTTTGCGGCTAACGGGTATGGGCTGTATGACATGGCGGGGAATGTGTGGCAGTGGTGTTGGGACTATTGGGATGGGGGGGCGTATTCGGCCAGAACGCAAACTGACCCGCGTGGCCCTGCTGCCGGCTCGGGCCACGCGGTTCGAGGCGGCCGTTGGGGCGCCGACGCGTTCTACTGCCGGGCGGCGAACCGCTACACCGTCGGATCGTCGATGGCCCCCAACGGCTACCTCGGGTTCCATTCCGTTCTGCCCCCAGGTCAGTGAGCTAAACCGCCGTAAGCCAACCGACCGAGCCAAACGCCCTTAATCAACTGCGGTCAACCACCACTAAACCTATCGTCCGAACCTCTATGAAAATCTCTACCTGGTTCCCCCTCCTGGCCGCCGCGCTGCTGGTCACGCCGGCCTGCGCCAGTCCCGTCCGCACCCAAACGC
>JBAXTC010001182.1:0-1755 GCA_037130375.1 Verrucomicrobiota bacterium
TCGAAGTGCGGCTTGCGATCAAAGACAAACCACCACTCACGGTTCTCCTTCAGGCATACGTCTCAGAGGATGGGCTGGAAAGCCACCTCGTCCTGACAGACATCACCGAGCGCAGGCAGGCGGAGGTGACCTTGAGGGCCAGCGAAGAAAGATACCGACTCCTTTTCGAGAACGCCGGGGATGTGATATTCATCATCAGCGAGGAAGGGCAGATATTGGACGCCAATCCGGTGGCGGTTAAGCTGCTTGGTTACACCCGCCCGGAGCTGATGTCGATGACGCTTCATCAGATTGATTCACTGGAAGATCGTCTGGACACGGCGGACAGAATAGCCCGGTTGATTCAAGAAGGGCATCTGACCTTCGAAACAGTTTTTCAACACAAGGACGGTTCACTCATCCCAATTGACGTGAACGCTCGTCGAATAGTCTGGGATGGCAAACCGGTGTTCTTGAGCATTTGCCGCGACATCACGGAGCGCAAGCAGGCGGAGCGGGAAAGTCAGAGACTCTTCGCGGCGATGGCCGATACGGCACCCGTGCTTATTTGGGCCTCTGGCAGGGACAAGTGGTGCAATTACTTCAACAAGACCTGGCTCGACTTCACCGGCCGGACGATGGACCAGGAGATGGGCAATGGCTGGACCGAAGGGGTTCACCCGGACGACCTTGTCCGTTACCTGGAGATTTACGTCGGCAGCTTCGATGAACAGAAACCCTTCCATATAGAATACCGACTACGCCGCCATGACGGCGAATACCGCTGGATCCTCGATAGCGGGACGCCCCGGTATGATGTGGGGGGTGACTTCGCTGGCTACATCGGCTCATGCACCGACATTACCGAAAACAAGCGAGCCCAGGAGGCGCTTAGAGCCGAAACCATTCGTCGCCACACCCTGTTCGAGCAGTCGCCGGACGGCATCCTGATTATTGATCCGCAGACGGCGCAGTTCGTGGAGTTCAATACGGCGGCGCATCGGCAGTTGGGGTATTCCCGGGAGGAGTTTGCCCGTCTGAGCATAAGCGATTTGGAAGCCAGGGAGACGCCGGAGGAAACCAAGGCACACATTGCCGAGGTCATCCAGAAAGGCAGGTCGAATTTCGAGACACTGCAACGCACCCGGGAGGGAGAAGTCAGGAATGTTCATGTGACGGCTCAAATCGTGGACGTGGTGGGTCAGCAACTTTATCAATGCATCTGGCGTGACATCACCGACCGCAAGCGTGCGGGGGCGGAGAAGGAAAGACTGGAGGCCCAAAACCGGCAGCTCCAAAAGGCCGAAAGCCTGGGCCGCATGGCCGGAGCCATCGCCCACAACTTCAATAACCAGCTTGCGGCGGTGATAATGAATCTGGAACTGCTCCAGCAAGAGCTGCCACCCAATGCCGGCCCCGGCCTGGACCTGTCCACAGCCCTGCAGTCCGCCCGCAAGGCGGCCACAATAGGCACCCAGATGCTGACCTACCTCGGGCAAGCCCATGTCCGACTTGAACCGCTGGATCTTTCCGAAGCTTGCCGGCGGAGCCTGCCCTTGCTTCAGGCAGGCATCCCTCATACCGTGGTCCTGAAGACCGACCTGCCCGCTCCCGGGCCGGTCATCCAAGCCAACGCCAACCAGATTCAGCAGGTTCTCACCAGCCTGCTCACCAACGCTTGGGAGGCCAGCAGTCGTCCAGGGGATGGCATTCTCGTGACGGTCAAGCTGGCTCCCGCGGCGGGAATCCCTGCCGCCCACCGGTTCCCTGTTGGCT
>JBAXTC010001183.1:0-1747 GCA_037130375.1 Verrucomicrobiota bacterium
ACACTGAGCATGCCGTTCCGGAACGTGGCCGGCAACATCTCGACCTTCACGCTGGGCAACCCGAAAGAAGGGCTGACCAAGGCGGAAGTGGTGGCGACGGCAACCGCCACGGTGACCGTGATACAAGGGCCACAGCCTTGGTATTTGGTGCGGTTTCTCGACTGAACGGGTCGAATTTGATTGAGCAAGTTTGGAGAAAGAGGTATCCAATGGCCTCGAATCAATAAGCTCGAATTCGCGCGCATGGAAAAACAATCGACCAATGGAATCCTTGAAGATTTTCGCATCGACTTTCTCGAATGCTGGAATCGGCTGCCGAACAAGGGCTTTTTCCTCGTGCTGCTGGCCGCATGGCTGGCGCTGTTCCAATTTCTGGGCAATTCCACCTTGGGTTATATCAAAACGTCTTCGCTGCTGAGTTGGATGCACGAGACCTATCAACCGAGCGTTGATGCCGGCGCTACTGACGATAGCCACGGCCAGTGGATTCCCTTCGTGGTGTTGGGGCTCTTCTGGTGGAAGCGCAAGCTGTTGATGGCGTTGCCGTTGAAGGCGTGGTGGCCGGGTTTGCTATTGCTGGGACTGGCCCTCGGGCTGCACTTGCTGGGGTATATGGGCCAGCAGCCAAAAATCTCCATCATCGCCCTGTTCGCTGGAGTTTATGCCTTGATGGGCCTGGCCTGGGGACGCCAATGGCTGCGCGAGAGCTTCTTCCCATGCATCCTCTTTGCCTTTTGCGTTCCTCTCGGGTGGTCGGCGATAACCATTACGTTCCCTCTGCGAGTGTTGGTTTGCCGCTTGGTCGAGTGGGTATGCGGTTACCTCCTGGCGATTGACGTGCGGGTGGAAGGCACCTCGATAATGGACCCCACGGGCCGCTTTAGTTATGAGGTGGCGGCGGCTTGCAGCGGGATGCGCAGCTTGATCACCATGCTAGCGTTCGCCGTGATTTACGCGATGGTTTCGTTCCGCACCTGGTGGAAGCGCGGGCTCTTGATGGCTTCGGCGCTGCCGCTGGCCGTGCTTGGGAACCTCGTGCGCATGCTCTCGATCGTTATTGCCGCGGAGATTGGAGGGCAAGAATGGGGTAACCGCATCCATGAGGGTGGCCCAATGGGAGTTTTTGTTCTCTTGCTCTATATCCCTGCGTTCGCCGGTCTGCTGCTGCTGGGGCATTGGCTGCGCGAGCCGCCCTTGCCGGCTGCGGGGGCAGCGAAGGCGGAAACGCCTCGGGGACGCGCTGGCCTGGAGGGACCGCCGACCCAAACGACTGGCGCAGTCGAGTAATTCACTTTTCAGCCGCAGTGCCAATTAACTTCACCGAGTCAGCATCGCATTGCAGGTCTTCGGGCGGAGCATCCGCGTCGGCGGCAGACAGCCCTCGGGAATGCCGCCAGGAAAGCTGCCAGGGAACACGTCTGGCGTTTTTCGCAGCGGTTGCGGCGGCCGTGGCAGTTTCCCTGGTCGCAATCAGCGGTCGGAGCCTGTGGATCGACGAAGCATGCACGGCGGTGAGGGCGATGCAACCGACGCTCGGGAGTTGGTGGCAAGCGATGGCTCAAGCGAAAACCGGGTGCCTCCAAATGCCATTCTACATGCTGTACACGTGGGGTTGGACGAAGCTCTTCGGACTCAGCGAATGGTCGTTTCATCTGGCCAACCTGCCGTGGTTTGTCGCTGGGGCGGCTGCCTTGATCCTGTCATTCCCGGCGGGAGGCCGGAGCCGGCCCATCGCGGCCGGTCTAGT
>JBAXTC010001184.1:0-1735 GCA_037130375.1 Verrucomicrobiota bacterium
GTGAGCTGCCGGAGGGAGGCTCCCGAGGACTCGGATTTGAAGGGAAAGCAACATGAGCCCCGGCATCCCATCTTTCTTCACGGACCCCGGCATCAGGCTCTTGCTTTTTGGCGGTAAAGGGGGGGTGGGAAAAACCTCGTGTGCGACGGCGACTGCGCTCAAATTGGCCAAGGAGTCTCCGGGCAAGGCATTCTTCCTGGTTTCCACCGATCCTGCACACTCGGTAAGAGATAGTCTGGCTGGAGCAATCCCGCCTCCGAATTTGGAGGTTGCCGAATTAGACGCTCAGGCAAGCCTGATCACTTTTCAGGGGTTGCACAGCGGGAAGCTGCGGGAAATCGCCGAGCGGGGGACCTTCCTCGATTCAGAGGACATCAGCAAATTCATCGACCTATCTCTTCCCGGTCTGGACGAGTTGATGGCGGCGTTGGAAATTGCCCATTGGGTTGAAGTTCGACCAGATCGGTGCCTGGTGGTGGATACGGCTCCAGCCGGCCATACGCTGCGGCTGCTGGCCATGCCCGCGTTGCTCCGCAAGTGGCTCGAGGCTTTGAACGCCTTGCTGGCCAAGCATCATTATTTGAAAAAGCTGTACGGTGGCTCCGACAAACGCGATAACACCGAACAGTTTCTGGTCAATCTTTCGACGTCGATTCAACATCTCACTGCCTTGCTTCGCAATACCGCCCGCTGCCGGTTCGTTCCGGTCATGCTGGCTGAGGAAATGAGCTGTCTGGAAACATGCGACGTTTTGGACGAGCTTCAGCGCGCGCAAGTTCCCGTGACCGACATCGTCGTTAACCGGCTCTACCCCGACAACGGATGCCCGGTCTGCTCGGAGGCGCGCGCGCTCCAAACGACAATCTTGGGCAAAGTGTTTGCTGACCCTCATTTCCTCCACCGGTCGGTGTGGGGAGTGCCTCTTTATGCAGCGGAAGTTAAAGGCGCCGAGGGCCTGAGCGCGTTTTGGGAGGGGGTCACGCCGCTCACGGCGGCTCGCGCCCCGTCCGAAGCGCCGGTCCACACCTCGCGGGCGCGCGTCCAAGAGGCTGTGGGTCTGCCCGCCGCCGCCCACACCTTGGTGTTATTCGCCGGCAAAGGGGGTGTGGGCAAGACCACCCTGGCGTGCGCAACCAGCCTGCACCTAGCCGAGGAAAATCCTGGCCGCGAAGTGCTTTTGGTTTCCATCGATGCGGCCCATTGCCTCTCCGCTTGCCTGCAAATGCCGGTGGGCGGGGTCCCAACGCCCATCTGCAGCGGCCTTGCCGCTCTGGAGATTGATGCCGCCAGCGAATTCAAGGCCCTCAGAAAGCTCTATGCCGAGGAGCTCGAAGGGTTTCTTGAATCCCTCTTGACGGGTGTGGATCTGGCCTTTGACCGGGAGGCCATGGAGAAAATCCTCGATCTTGCTCCTCCCGGCCTGGACGAAGTCATCGCCCTCACCCGAGCGATGGAGTTGCTCGAAGAGGGCGCTTACCAAACCCTGGTCCTGGACTGCGCGCCGACCGGACATCTCATCCGTTTTCTGGAGATGCCTGATCTCATAGATCGCTGGCTAAAAGTGTTCTTCGGTCTGTTCCTGAAATATCGCCAGATTTTCCGCCTGCCCCGGGTGGCGCAACGATTGGTCCAAGTGTCCAAGCAT
This sequence comes from Verrucomicrobiota bacterium, assembly GCA_037130375.1. Taxonomy (GTDB): domain Bacteria; phylum Verrucomicrobiota; class Verrucomicrobiia; order Limisphaerales; family UBA8199; genus JAPLUA01. Next base: position 1,646 of record JBAXTC010001184.1, read on the forward strand.
CTGAAACACTGGCGAAACCTGCTGGCCGATTCCAACCGGTGCGCCCTCAACGCCGTGACCATCCCGACTGACATGGCGTTTGAAGAAACT
>JBAXTC010001185.1:0-1733 GCA_037130375.1 Verrucomicrobiota bacterium
GGGGTGCCGGTGTGGCTGGCGGAAAGCTTCGTGGATCGGCAACGCTTCAGCGGGGCCAGCTATCGGGCGGCCAATTGGCAAGGGATCGGCTGGACGCGGGGATTTGGCAAGCGGCAGGGTCGTTTCGTCCATCATGGTCAACGCAAGGAGGTGTATGTCTATGTGATGGAACCTCGGATGCGGCAACTGCTCCACGGGGATGAGCGTCAGCCGTTGTTGAGTCGGGTATTTCTCTTGGCCCAGCGCCAGCGTGAAGACCAGTCATCCCTCAATGAGAAAATGCGAATGAAAAAGATTTTAGCGTCGTGGAAACCCAAGCTCCCGCCTCAGTGTGCGTTGAGCCTGGACGATCTGGAAACGGTCGGTCGGGAACTCAACGAGTTCCTCGGTTTGTTCAAACAGACCTTTGTGCGGAGCGAACCAGTGGCCTTGTTGGAACTGTACATGCAAGGCCTCTTGAGCGACGTCGAGCGTAAGAACGTCGAAGCAATCGCCCTGAAGTTGGACGGTCCGCGACAGGTGCGCAATTTGCAGCGGTTCCTGAGCGACTGTAAATGGGACGAGCCGTGGATGCAAAAACGGCACTGGGAGTTGAGCGCCCAAACGCTCAGCGACCCGCTGGGGGTCTTGAGCGTGGACGCGAGCGATATGGCCAAGAAGGGATCGGCCTCGGTGGGAGTGGCTCCGCAATACTGTGGGTCGTTGGGCAAGACGGCCAATTGCCAGTCGGGTGTCTTCCTTTGCTACTCCAGCCCCAAAGGACACACGCTCTTGGACTGCCAACTTTACTTGCCAGAACGCTGGTTTGAACCTGCCTACCAGGAACGCCGTCGGCTCTGCCATATTCCCGAGGACATTGACTTCCAAACCAAGCCGGAACTGGCGCTGGGGATCTTACAACCCTTATTGGCCACCCAACAGTTTGCTGGTCACTGGATCACCTGTGATTGTTCCTTTGGCAATAACGAGCCGTTTCTGGAACAACTACCCAAAGACTACTATTACCTGGCGGACATCGCCTGCACCCGAAAAGTCTGGCCCAAAGCGTGCGCCCCCCGGCGGTCCTTCCAGTCCGAAGGCTGCACGGTAGAACAGTTGCTCCAAGTCAAGTCGTTCTGGAACTGGCAAACCCACAAAATCGCCGAGGGCGCAAAAGGGCCACTGGTAGCAGCTTTCGCGCGGGTCCGGGTTTATTTGAGCCCGGATCGGACGCCGGAGAGCGAACGCTGGTTGCTGTTGCGCAACGATGCCAACGGCCAAATTAAATACGCCTTGAGCAACGCTCCACAACAAACCTCGATGCGCGAGTTGGTGCGTGTCAGCGGCGCGCGCTGGCCCATTGAACGCTGTTTTCAGGAAAACAAATCCGAACTCGGATTGGACCATTACGAACACCGCTCCTGGACGGCCTGGCATCGGCACATGCAGATGGTCTTCCTGGCGCAACTATTCCTGGTACGCCTGCAAATCAAATTCAAAAAAAAACTCCCACGTTGACCTTGCCGCAGGCGCGCCGGCTAATTGAAAGCCATTTTCCAGCGTTAAACCGTGATCCCAGCCACGTTTTGATCGTGCTGAATTACCATATCCGACGCAATCACAAGGCATACCGGTTTCACCGCAGACGCAGAATGAAAGAGCTCAAAAAGTGGAAATCACTCTAAATGACGCTGTAGTGTTAAGCGCAATATGAATATCTGGGAAGACGCCTGGGCTTTAGGCAAAACCGAGCC
>JBAXTC010001186.1:0-1730 GCA_037130375.1 Verrucomicrobiota bacterium
ACCGACCCTGCGCGGTTCCCCTCGGTGGCCGCCAGACTCAATCCGTAAGACGCCGCCGGCACCGTCTTGAATCGCTAAAAATGGTAGGAAATTGGTTTTTGGGGGCCCGCAGGTACTGGGCGCTGCGCGGGTGATGATTTCACGATTCAAAAAAAAGCCGAAGCAAGCTTCGGGGTATCAGACCCAATGGGAATGAATAGAGGGGGCGGAGGAAACGTCGGCATGATCCGAGGGCTGTTTGCCACGATGCTCGAAAGGGCTGATACGAAGGAAGCCATTGGTCTAAACCGGTCGCGCCTCCGCTCCACTCGACCAGTGCTCGCTGCCGATGTTTTGCCATTACTCACTACACCTCACACCGATCCATTTCTTTGGCCACCCCAATTCTGTATTCGAACAACCAGAAAGGTGGTGCTGGACAGGACGCTTCTCCTTAGCGCGCCGGAATCGTGAGGATGGGCACCGCCTCCGCTGGCGCCGCCTGGATGCGGTAAAGTTGCTGTGGGTTCATGATTTTTCTCCTGCCTGTTCCATTCCGTGACCCAGCCTTAAACTTTGCTCCTGGGCGAGACGTAGCAGATCGATCAGCAGGGCATGCCGCGCGGCGGACTCCGCCGCGTCGGTGCGGACATCGAGGTAACTCGTCAGCGCAACGGCGATGCCATCCTTGCCAATGTCCGCGACGCCGATCTCGGTTTGACTCGCCACAAACGCGGCATCGTTTGCAATGCGGCCGCGAACGGCTTCGATATAGGCCTGCAGCCGCTCCGGAGTTCCTCCCTCGGTGACGAGGATATTCATTTTGATGACGCGGTGCCGTCGGGTCCCGAGGTTGTTGATCGTTGCATCGGCAAGCTTGCCGTTGGGAATAATGGCGACGCTGTCCTGCGCCGTGCGGATACGCGTCGAGCGCAGGCCCACCGCCTCGACGGAGCCTTCCACAAAGCCGGCATCGATCCAGTCGCCGCTGCGGAATGGGCGGTCGGTCACCAGGATGCTCGCCCCGAAAATGTTGGCGAGCGTATCGCGCGCCGCGATGGCGAAGGCCAGCCCGCCGATGCCCAGCCCGGCGACAATGTTCGCCGTAGGAATCGACAATAGATACGCGATGCCCAGGCTGGTGGCGAACACGATGGCGACGCGTCCGCCAGCGAGGGAAAAATTCATGATGATGTCATCGGCTTTTCCGGAAGTCACTTGCGCTCGTCTGGTCAGGCACTCACCGAGGATGGAGATGAGGTGCCACGCGGCGATGCCGATGGAGAGAAAGAACAGGCTGCCCACGATGGGAGTAGTGTAGGCGCGGAGTCGTCCGGGAACACCGAGCAGGGAAGGCGAAAATTGCAGGACTGCCACGCCGATCATGATGGTTAACGCCCAGATAAACAAACGCGGCCGCTCTGGGGAGGCTCCGGGCAGCAACTGGACCAGGCGGCTGACGAAACCGGCGCCGATTCGCCCCAAGAGGAACCCTGCCGGGATCACGATGAGCATCGTGAGCATCTGCCAGTACTCCAGGCGGCGCAGCCGTCCCAGCAGGAATGGGATCTTCTGCGCAAAGAAATGGCGCAAAGTGAAGTAGGTGCTGGAGGGGATTCCTCCGTAGGGCGCGAGCGTTGCCGCCGGCAGATTGGCCGTTGCGAAATAGAGGTCCGGTATCTGGTCGATGGTCTCGCGCGTAAATTGCCAGGGCGCGTCCGGGGCGGAACCGCTGGGCGCAATGACGATCG
>JBAXTC010001187.1:0-1727 GCA_037130375.1 Verrucomicrobiota bacterium
AGCGTGTTTAGCGGGAGGGATTTGGGGGCTGGCTTTTAGATAGAGACGCGGCGTCTGGCTTCGATCCGCCTTTCAAGATAGGGGTTGTGGAGGTGTTTGCAATTCCAGGTGAGCAGAAAGTCCATTCGATGCACGGCGGCAAGCGCCAGTTGTCATCATGCCGGTAAGAATACACCCATCAAAGTAAGACACAAGCGATGGCGTCCACAGTGCGCATCTTAGATTTTTCGGAGCGAGGACAGGGGCGCAAGACAGAATTGGTCGAAGCCTGCGATTTCATGGGAATCAAACCTAAAAACAGCAGTTGGAACCACGGATTACGGGGGCACGGCTCTCAGGCCAAAGGCCTGCTTCATACCAGCCCAGGGCAACGCCCTGGGTTCATCGTCCAACAGGCATTTTGTTGCAGGCCAACGGTCTGCTTCAACCTGGCACCACACATTGATTCTGCGCTCTTTGCATTCTTTGCGTTTTTTTGCGGCCATTTCGACTTCCGTTGTTGGGGTCAAACGTTGGATTCTGGCCGTTTCTCGGTGGCATCGCCCGGCAGAACGCAATGAAGGCCATCGAAATTGGCGGCGTGTCCGACCACGTCTCAATTGAGACGAAGTGAACCCCGCAAACGAGTAATGCGGAAAGGGACTTCAAGGTTCCATTTTGTTCCAGTTTGCGGCAAACCGGAGCAAAATGGAACCTTGATGGGGACCGGGCGCTTTCGTCTCCTTTCGGGATGGCTGCTTTTTTTAGCGTGTTTAGCGTGTTTAGCGGGAGGGATTTGGGGGCTGGCTTTTAGATAGAGACGCGGCGTCATGCTATTTTACTTCGGTTTGGGCGGTTCTTCGCGCAGGTCACAGACAATCTCTTCCTTGGTTTCAGCAACAAAGGAGACAAGTTTTTGCCCAGTGTCTTCACGCTCCGTCTCGCGGCGGCGGTAATAGGCCATGAGTTTTTTCACGTCGTAGTCACATTCGCGCGCCAGGGCTTCGCGATGGCGGTGAATTTCGGCAATAATTTCGTTCGCAGGCATAATTCAAGACTCCATGAGTTCCGCCGGGGTGCAGATGACCGGACACGGGAAGCCGCACCCGCGACAACTGGCTTCGATCCGCCTTTCAAGATAGGGGTTGTGGAGGTGTTTGCAATTCCAGGTGAGCAGAAAGTCCATTCGATGCACGGCGGCAAGCGCCAGATGAACCGCATCCGCAGCGGCGTTCTCCGGCAGGACTCGCTCGCGGAGCAGGCGTTCGACCAGAACATCGGCTTCCGGGCTGGTGCGGAGTTGTGGAAGACCGGCGACCAGGGTAAGGCGCTTGGTGGCGAGATTCGGATCGCCATGAGCGACTTCTTCCAGCACGGCTTCGGAGATGAACAGTTCGTAATCCTTCCGTCGCTCTTCCCACCATTGCTGCGTAGTCTCCTGATCCGCCGCCAGCCGCAAGTCCCGACTGCGTCGCGCCACCAAATAACTGGGAATGGTGGTTTCGAGGTAGAGACGCGGCTTCATGTTATTTTACTTCTGTTTGGGCGGTTCTTCGCGCAGAGCGCATGCGGTTTCCTTTTCGCGGGGCGCAGGGAAGATGAACTTCACGCCTCGCCTAATTCCTCGATGGTATCGCCGTATTCGGCCAGGAACTGCGGGCTGACGAAGGCCCGGCAGCGGCCCTGAGCCCAAGCGGCCAGGCAATCGAAGGGCTTGCCCCGCCAAAAGCTCGCGCTGGCGACCACGT
>JBAXTC010001188.1:0-1727 GCA_037130375.1 Verrucomicrobiota bacterium
GTTTTGGTTTGGCAATCACTTGCCCGAACACCCGGCGCTTGAAATCATCAAAGGCGACCTTCGCCAATGCGAGCCAGCCTGGCTGGAGGGGGTGGAGGCGGTCATTCACCTGGCGGGCTTATCGAACGATCCAACGGCGGACTTTGCACCGCTGCTCAACGCGGAAAGCAACGTTTGGGCGACCAAAAAGCTGGCCGAACTGGTAGCGCAAAAAGCCCATAAAGAAGGCCGCTCGATCCGCTTCGTGTTTGCTTCCTCGTGTTCGATCTACTACACGGCGACCCCGGAAGGGACCTTGGACATGCACGGTAAGTCTGAAGACACTCCGGTGGCACCGACGGCCAACTACAGCAAAACCAAACGGCTGGGCGAGATCGAGCTGCTGAGTCTTGCGGCTATTTATCCAGAGTTCTGCCCGGTTATTTTGCGTAAGGGCACCCTCTTTGGGATGTCCCCCCGCATGCGATTTGACTTGGTGGTGAACGTGTTTGTTCTAAATGCCTGGCACAAGCGAAACCTGACCATTTTCGGTAGCGGCGAGGCCTGGCGGCCACTTCTGCATCTCCGCGACGCCGTCGATGCCTACATTTATGCTCTCGCCTGGCCAGAGAACAAGATTCGCGGGCAAATCTTCAATATCCTCCACAAGAATTACCGGGTGCTCGAGCTGGCCTTCTGGGTTTCAGAGGTTCTCGAGCGGAATCGCAACGTTACCATCCAGGTCAAGCGTGACCGGTCGGTTGAAAGCGGAGAAAGAAGTTACTACGTACTGGCGAAAAAAATTCAAAGGGAGCTTGGTTTCAGTGCCGAAAGCGGCGCCAGCGGTGCGATCCTGGAGATTTGGGATGCCTTGGAGGCTGGGAAACTTGGGGAAAAGCCGCAAGAGAATCCCCAGTACTACAATATCCGCTGGCTCAAGAGCTGCAAAGAATTAGGGATTCAGGAAGGGCTGAGTTTGGCGACTCCACCTCGACAGTGATGGCTCTCAAATCCCCCGCTCGCCAGGCGTGGGCTGCTCTGCGGCTGACCGCCTGAAGCAGGCCATCGAACTGGTCTGAACGCAACCTAATCATGGCAACCAAGCGTGTAATCATTATCGGCGGCGGACTGGTGGGGCTGGGCACAGCTCACAAGCTGTCGCTGCGTTGCCCCTCAGCCCGCGTAACCGTCCTGGAGAAAGAAGGTAAGGTTTGCGCACACCAGAGCGGCAATAATAGCGGTGTCCTCCACGCCGGGCTCTACTACAAGCCAGGTTCCCTCAAGGCGCGTCTGGCGGTGTCGGGCATCCGGGAGATGGTGGCCTTTTGCCAGAAACATGCCGTGCCCCACGAAATTTGTGGCAAGCTGGTCGTGGCGACGGATGAATCCGAGGTGCCGCGGCTGCGCGACCTCCACGAGCGTGGAACGCGGAATGGTCTGGAGGGACTGCAGTTGCTTACGCGCGAGCAAATGCGTGAAATCGAACCGCATGTCGGCGGTGTGGCCGCATTACGGGTGCCCCAGGAAGGGATCGTGGACTACGCCAAAGTCTGCGAGGCGCTGCAGAAGGAGATTGAAGCCAAAGGAGGAATGGTCGTGCTCGGAGCAAAGGTTACGTCGCTTCAGCTCCGGAATACTGAATGGCGAATTGGCAGCACGGCGGGCGACCACACGGCGGATTTTGTGATTAACTGTGCCGGTCTCCATTGCGACCGGGTGAGCATGCTCGCCGGCGAGAAGCGGGAGGT
>JBAXTC010001189.1:0-1725 GCA_037130375.1 Verrucomicrobiota bacterium
GGCTGGTGGGGAAAGGGCCAGTCGGGGTCAGAGTCCTCGTAGCGGGATGAGCGGGACTCTGAGATGCGCACCTGAATCAGCCACCTGCCAAGTTTTTGTAAGGTTTTGTTCCGAGCGATGGTTTAACCTGTAGTGGCGCATCGTGCGGCGGCGAGTTTTCGCGGCACCAGGCGCACGTTTTACGAATGAACCATCACGACCACGCTAACGACTGCCCGGCGGACCTGATTCCGACGCGCGCAAGCCTCTTGGGTCGGCTCAAGGACTGGGACGACCACGCGAGCTGGCGCGAGTTCTTTGACACTTACTGGAAGCTCATCTACGGCTTTGCGTGTCAGCGAGGCCTCACTCATTCCGAGGCGGAGGAGGTCGTCCAGGACACCGTGATCGCTGTCGCCAAAGGCATTCAGGGCTTCACCTACGACCCCGTCAAGTGCGCCTTCAAAACCTGGCTGTTGACGGTCACCCGCTCGAAGATCGCCAGCCAAATCAAGAAACGGGCCCGCCATCCGGTTGCAACTGGCCCCGCCGAGGAAGACCCCGATCACACCCCGTTGCTGGAGCGCGTGCCCGATGACCAGCAGGAGCCCCTCTGGGAGCGTGCCTGGGAGGAGGACTGGCAGAAGAATCTCATGGATGCCGCCATCCAGCGCGTGAAACGCAGCGTCTCAATCGAGCAATACCAGATGTTCGACTTGTTCGTGCTCAAGGACTGGCCGGCCAAGGACGTCGCCAAAACCCTCGGCGTGACCATCGCTTACGTCTATGTGGCCAAACACCGAATCGCGAAGTTGATTCGCAAGGAAGTCGCCGCCCTGGAGGCGAAAGGGATTTGAAGAAATGAAACTGGAATACCAAAGTCGCTGGCTGCGGCTGGTGATCGAACTCTTCCCGCGGCTGGCCGAGATTCGCCGCTACCGGGTGGCGCCGGTGAAGCTTGAGGGCCACACCGGCCGCCTGCTGCAACGGCGGATCGCGCGCCAAATGCGGCGCCCAACTCAGAAGATCAAGTGAGCAAAACCCCGATTCCGAGCGGCACACCGCCGACCAGCAGTTCTGACTCCGGGCGGGCCGCTCCCCCCCTGCCTCCGCCGCCCGTGCCCGACCACGAACTGATTCGCCGCATCGGCCGTGGCGCTTATGGCGAAGTCTGGCTGGCCCGCAGCGTCACAGGTGCCTTTCGCGCGGTGAAGATTGTCCACCGCCAGTCCTTCGATCACGACCGACCGTTCGAGCGCGAGTTCGAGGGCATCCTCAAGTTCGAGCCGATCTCGCGCCGGCATGACAGCCAGGTGGACATCCTCCACGTGGGCCGCGGCGAGGACTGCTTTTACTACGTGATGGAACTGGCCGACGACCAGGCCACCGGCGGGCAGATCAACCCCGGCCACTACACACCGCGCACGCTCAAGAGCGACCTGCTCTTTCACGGACGGCTGCCGTTCGAGGAATGCGTCCGGATCGGCATCGCGTTGACGACCGCGCTCGAGAATCTGCACGGCAACGGTCTGGTGCACCGCGACGTGAAGCCGTCGAACATCATTTTCGTCAATGGCGTGCCCAAACTGGCCGACATCGGCCTGGTGGCCGGGGTCGAGGCCACGCGCTCCTATGTCGGCACGGAAGGTTTTGCGGCGCCGGAAGGCCCCGGCTCACCGCAGGCGGACCTCTACAGCCTGGGCAAGGTGCTCTACGAAATCTCGACGGGCAAAGACCGCCAGGAAT
>JBAXTC010000119.1:0-14428 GCA_037130375.1 Verrucomicrobiota bacterium
ACACCCAACCGTTCCAGCATTTTTTCATCTGTTCTGTCATAGAGTTCCTTTTAGGTCGGCAAGTATGCCTGCTTTCTTAAACAATCAAAGCGCAATCGCATGAGCCGGTCACCATCCACTTCCACTCTGCTTGCGCTTCAGACTCCCCTGTTTCAGCGTTGCGACTTGGGGCAATGTCAGGCTGAACTCGACCTTTTCTCCCTGCGCGCCGAAGTATCCACCCCAACCCACCCGGACTTCTGTAATGTTCGAGAGGTTCAAGTGCCCGTTATTATCGCGGGACCAGCCGGCCAAATGGAAGAGGCTCAGCGGGAGCCATGTGCGGGCGTACCCGGGCACACCGAGCAGGCAGCCAGTGTTCGCCATATATTCGGTTCCCTCCTGGTCACGGAGGATTACGAGGAGTTGAGCGGGTGTTCTTTGGCTTTGCGGAACCCAGGTATCCAGCACGAGGAAGTCAGCCTCGTGCAAATCCAGCGTCTGTTTATAGAGGAATTGCACGAACAGAAAAGTATCCACGCCACCTTTGGTCAGTGTGCCCCTGACGCGCCACGCGGGCTGGCGCGCGGCCTGAGCCGGCGTAGCAGCCGCCAGGTCTTCCCGGACAAACTCACCGCGCCCCAGCAGGGGAGTGGCCTCGGGAAGGGTTCGGACGATGAGATTGGGCAGCGCATCGTCTGTGAGCTTGAGACGTTTGGGTCGGCGCACCGCCGGAAAACGGAATACTGTGCCGCTGTAGGCTGACAGGTGGATTTCTTTTTCGCGAGAAAAGGGGCGGATTTCCCCGGTTGCCGGGTCGCATTGTTCGCCTGGTCCGGAGGCAGCGATGCCAACTCGTCCAGACCAAGGCTGATCACTGTCATTGATCACAAAATAGACTTCGTGGCCGCCAATACGCCGATGGGTGGACCGCAGAGGGGACCGAGCCGATTCGACATTCACGTCTGGTTCGAGAATGCTGTCGAGGAGCTGAGGCAGGATGCCGGCTGCGCCGACTGGCAACACGATGCCGCCACCGCCTCGGCGATTGGGAGAAACACGCGGGTCATTTGTGGCTGCGCCAAAGATATTGCCGGCCAGCTCGAGAACCCGGCGCGAAGGGAAGTCCGTCTCGCTGTTAGCCGGCCGATCCCCGACCGCGATCACGACCCCGCCGTTCTGGGCGAAACGCGCCAGGTTTTCCCATGCTGCCAGGGGGAGCGTGTCGGCGCCTGGCAGCACGATAACTCGCCATCGCAGGTTGCCATGCACCAGTTCTGACCGTTCCACTTTTGCTTCTGCCAGGGCTTGGCCATCGACGTAAGTGAAGTCGCGGCCCGCGCCAAAGAGCGCGTCTGAGACATTGCGACAGATGTTTTCGATCTGTGCAGCAGTGGGCGAATCGTTGGCATAATGCCGCGCGGGGGTAAACCGCGGCCAAACGCTCTCGACCGGATACACCACCGCAAGATCGGCCACTTGATGTCCGCCTTTGAGCGTCGCGCAACAGCGCCCGACCCAATCGTTGAGACGGCGGAGTTGCTCGTCGGAAAGTCCTGCAAACGAGTAATAGCTGGTGATGGTGTCAATTCCCTCGACGATCAAGCGATTGCATGTTCCGCGAATCTCCGACTCGGTCACGGAGCGGACAGGTCGCTGATCGCCTGGAGGACGGTAGCGCTGGCTGTGATCGGAGACTTCGCACATGGTAACACTCTTGTTTTCCAAATCCGCGGCACTGCTGGCGAGGCGGGCAATGTACCAGGGCACCTGGTCCGGGATGCTGGTCAGGCAATCGATACCCGGGGCATCGAGTCGGCGGAGGCAGCGGAAGAAATCGCCATACAACGGCACCTGGTTCACGAGATTTTCTTCCATCAGCAAGTGACCGCCGGAAAGCAGATGATGCTGCGAGCACCAGCGCTGGATTTGGCCGAAGTAACTTTCCGCTACCAGTTCGCCAATCGTGCGCCAATAATCATACCTGGCTCGCCGACCCGCGGAACCGGTGTCCGCCACGAGCGCCGGCACAGCGGGTTCGAGCGCGTAACCGCGCCGACGGAAGAACTCGGCCGGCAAGTTGGAGGACCAGGGCAGCACGCGATAGGGCATGCGCCGAAGAAACAGGCTCATCAACGACGGCTCATCGGTAAAGGTGGACACGAACCAATGGCCGAGGTCGCCGCCCAGGCGTTGGGCATATTGTTCATGCGTCAGTTCAAGAAAACGCGCGATGGGTTCCGGCTGCAAAAGATTCGGGTAGGGAATGTGGTCCGAGAGACTAAGGGATGCGTGCGTGCCATCGAACAGGAGACTCTCGGTTATTGCCATCACTCGCCAGCGGCCCGGCGGCGACGTCCAGGACAGCTTCCCGGCTCGGACCTGCGTCGCGAGGTTTGTCATCGCTGCCATGTCGATGTCGCCGTCGCGCACCGGAAAAGCGGCGATGAGGAAAGGGGTGCCCGGCGGCACTTCCAGCGTCAGTGGCGTGTCTTCGCCTTCGGCGTCGGCGATGAGCAGTCCGCGCGCCTCCCATTCTGGATGTCCGCGCAAGACCATTCCACCCGCTGTGCCGGACGGGTAGCCCTTTTCGTCGTAGAGCCAAAGGCTAAGTTGCGCTTTTTTTGCCTCTGCGATGGCTCGCGCAAAAGCTTTCCACTTCACTTCGCTTGCCAGGTAATCCGCGAACGAAACATTGCAAACCACTCCGCCAAAACCCTGATCGGCCAATTTGTGGAGGAGGGCGTCCTGCGCTGCCGGCTCATCCGGCCACGAATGAATGATCTTGAGGATGCGCGATGCCGCGGGCGGGCTGGCAAAGTCCGTCTGGAATGCGGACAGCCTCGAGGCGGTGGGCGCGAGATTCTCCGCGCGCCCGGCAAGGCAAAGGCAAACGACCGCCATCACGGCCACCGCGGCCAAGCGTCGGATCGGGTTCCATAGCCCTATGCCGATGGCGTTCAAAGCGTTCATCAGCGCGCGCCTTCCGCCGCCATTGTTTGGCCGGGGATGTAGATGCTTTCACAGCCAGGGAGCGTAGGGATGAGGCGGTCGCACGCGATGCACCATAGATCCCAGTGGCCGTCGATGTAATTGCCGTTGGCGGGCAGCGGGCAGGCTTGCGCGTAGAGATACCATTTGCCTTGGATTTGATAAAAGGCGGGCGTGGCGACGTGGAAGAGTGTGTCGTCGCGGTACAGGCCCTCCCACTTTGTCTGCAGCAGCGCGTCCGTATCGATCTCAGCCCAGCCGCTGGCGGGGTGGTTGCTGACGGCGATGACCGGGCGCCAGCGTTTGCCGGCCGAAATGCCGACCTCGATGGAGAGCACATAGGTGCCGCCGATCTTCGAGGCTTGGTGCCACTCGTAATAGGCGTTGGGCGTGGACTTGAAAATCTGGCCCATGCCGCGCGGGTCCTTTTCGTTGAAGTGACGCGTCCAGGTTTTCCCGTCGCGCGAGGTGGCGAGCCGGAGGCCGGGGAGGATGCCGTCCTTGCCGCGGTAGGAGTAATACATGAACCAGTCCCATCGTTGCTCCTTCGCATTCCACTCGCGCAACACGGCCGCCTGCGAGGCCATTTGCTCGAAATACGGCGCGGCGGGTTCGGGCGAGAGGACCGGTTGCGAGCCTGCACGCTGGATGGCCGCGGGCGTGATGCCGGAATAGCCATCGCCCCCGGCCGGGCAGATGGCCAGCCCGATGTGGTCCTGGACCGAACCGGTGGTGCCGGAATAGTAGAGGTAGTAGGCATCCTCCTCGGCAAGATAGAGCACGGCGTCGAGCCGGATGCTTCCGGAATCCCAGCCCTGTTTCCCAGGGCTGAACACCGGGTTGTCCTGGTCTTGATGCCAGGTGAAGGGGTCGGACTTGAGGGCCCACGCCTTGCCGATGAAACAGAGATTCCGGTTCGTCGCGGGCACGCCCGAGTAAAACATGACGAGGCGTGCCGGGTTTTTGGGGTTGGGCAGAATGCACGGTTCCTGCACCTGCTGCGATTCCCAGGCCGAGGCCGTGCGTTTGATAATAACTTCCCCGCGAATCGGCATCCGTTGAGCGGCCGCGTTGGCGGCCAAGGCCGGGAAGTCCAGGCCGGACAACAGGAGGGCGGCGCCAAGGACGAGAAGGGCTGGTTTCATTGCTGTTGCATCGTGTTCGTTTTCCGCAAGTTTGCCCCTATGCGGCTGGAAACCAAGCTCCGTTTTCGGATGCTTCGCGAGCGGACGGCGCCTTTGCTGTCCCAAGCCCCCTGATTTTGTGGTTCCAGAAGCTGTCCACCCCAGCTAATCTTTCACCGGCGCGACACATTGGACAACCATTGTGCCCGGCTGCCACCGAAGAGATATGCGACATCACAGAAAGACAAAGGCCCGCTTGCGCAAGCTTGAGCGCATGATCCTGTCCCACTCTCGTCAACGCCGCGGCTCGCCAGGTCGATGGTTCCAACTCTTCACTTTCTTTGCCATTGCGCGACTTCAGTGCCGCTGTCGATGACGAATTGTTTACGGCCAAAACGGAATGACCCATCTTATGAATCGATTCAAGCTCTTGTTCGTGGCGGCGTTTGCCGCTTCGGTATGTTTGCTGGCCGCGCCCGGTGCGTCCATTGACGCATTTAACGTTGTCTGGGATTCCCCCAGCGCAGATCACCACGGCTCGATGCCGCTTGGCAACGGCGACATCGCGCTGAACGCGTGGATGACGAAGGAGGGCGACCTGCACTTCTACATCGGCAAGACCGACGCGTGGGATGACAACGCGCGCCTGCTCAAGGTTGGCAAGGTGCGGCTGCACTTCGAGCCGAATCCCATCGCTACGGGCCAGGCATTTCGGCAGGAGATCAAGCTTAAGGAAGGCTGCATTGAAATTACCGCCGGAAATGCCGCGGAAACCAGAATACAACTCTGGGTGGACGCCAATCATCCGGTTGTGCAGGTGACGGCTGAAAGCGTTAAACCGATGGAAGTGACCGCCTTTGTCGAACTCTGGCGGACGAATCAGCATGAAATGGCAGTAGTGGAGTGTAGCGATGTCATGAACGAATCCGGCAAACCGCAGAGCAAACATGCCGCTACGGTCCTCGAACCGGACACACTGCTCACCGGTCAGGGCGACCGCATCGGCTGGTTTCACCACAATATCAAGTCCGTCGGGCCCGCGATGCTGGCGGAGGTTCAAGGCTTGACCGGTTTCAAGCAGCCGGACCCGCTGCTGCATCGGACCTTTGGGGCGGTGGTAACTGCGGACAAAGGCGAACGGCTCGACGACCGGCGCCTGCGCTCGCCGCGCGGCAAGTCGCACCGGTTCAGCGTCTTCGTGCTTACACGGCATCCCGCGACACCCGAGCAATGGCTGGCGGACATGGGGGAGACCATCCGCCGCGTTGAGGCGCAGGCGTTCGCAGCGCGGCGCCAAGCCCACAATGATTGGTGGAATGAGTTCTGGAACCGGAGTTGGATTCGCGCCGCAGCCAACACCACGGTAAAGCCGTCCTTGGCGAGTCTCGTGCCCAGTAACGGGCATCCAGCGCGCATCGGGATGGACCAGGGCGGCGGCAGCAAGTCCGCCGGTGAATTGGGGCGCGTGAGTGAGGCTGCCTGCGTCAGCCAGATGTATCATCTGCAGCGGTTCATCACGGCGTGCGCGGGGCGGGGCGCTTACCCGATCAAGTTCAACGGCTCGTTGTTCACCGTCCCGCCCGGCCGGACCGAGACGGACCCGGATTACCGACGCTGGGGTCCCGGTTATTGGTGGCAGAACACGCGCCTGCCCTATATCAGCCTCTGCACCTCCGGAGATTTCGACTTGCAGCGCCCTCTGTTCCGCATGTATGCGGATGAGCTGCTGCCGCTCTGCAAGTACCGCACCAAACTTTATCTTGGCCACGACGGCGCTTATTATCCGGAATGCATCATGTTTTGGGGTGCGGTGTTTAGCGATACCTACGGCTGGACGCCATTCGCGCAGCGCCAGGATAAACTCCAGGAAAGCGGCTGGCACAAGTGGGAATGGGTTGGCGGGCTTGAGCTCTGCTGGATGATGCTTGATTACTACGACCACACCCTCGATCGCGACTTCCTCCGGCAGACCGCACTGCCGTTTTCGCGCGAAATCCTGACATTTTTCGAGCAACAATACCCCACCAACACTCAGGGCCAGCTCGTAATGCACCCGTCACAGGCAGTCGAAACTTGGTGGCGTTGCACCAACGCGGCTCCTGAACTTGCGGGCTGCATCGCGGTGACTGAACGGCTGCTCGCGTTGCCGGAAAACCTCGCATCCGCCCCCGACCACCGATTCTGGCAGCGCCTTCGCGCGAAGCTCCCACCGATCCCGGTGCGTGAGGTTGATGGCCGGAAAGCGCTCGCGCCCGCCACGTTCTTCTCCGACAAACGGAACGTCGAAAACCCGGAACTCTATCCCGTGTTCCCGTTTCGGCTCTTTGCCTTCAACCGGCCCAATCCCGACTGGGCCCTTGCGGCACTGGAGCATCGCTGGGACCGCGGTCACAGCGGCTGGCGCCAGGACGACATTTTCATGGCCTATCTCGGGCTTGCAGACGACGCGCGCAAGGCCATTGTCAGCCGTGCCCGGAGCCACGATCCCGGCGAGCGGTTTCCTGCTTTCTGGGGGCCGAACTACGACTGGACGCCGGACCAGGACCACGGCAGCGTGTTGATGAAAACGTTTCAATCAATGCTGTTGCAGACGGACGGACAGCATATCTTCCTCCTGCCCGCGTGGCCGAAGGAATGGGACGTCGAGTTCAAACTGCACGCGCCGCGGCAAACCCTGGTTGAAGGCGTCTATCGCGACGGCAAACTCGCTTCGCTGCGCGTGACACCCGAATTCCGTCGGAAAGATGTGGTGATCGTCGGAAAATGAGTTCGCCTTCCGGTATTTTCTCGAACGACAAACTATGAATGGGCAGCAATTCTCATCTTGACGGGCGTGGGGCAGGTCTCCTCCCTGCCGGTCCGCAGAGTCTCCGACTCCGTGCGGAATTGTTGACTCGGGTTTGAACGGGAGACAACAGAGATAACGGAGAGTTGGGCTGACGAAATTAGATATGATACGGAATCGGCTACGCTGGGAGCCAAAGCGCCGTCGCCGCTAAGCGCTCTGCCGGCGCACTCCATAATGAGTTTCCTGCTCACGTCAGTGTCCGTTGACGATCTCAGGCAACTTGAAGATCGGCAGGAACATGCAGATGACCATGCCGCCTACCACGACCCCCAGGAAGACGATCAAAATCGGCTCGATGAGCGACGTCAGGCCCGAGAGAGTGGTTTCGATTTCTTCGTCGAGGAAGTCGGCGATGCGCTCGAGCATGTTGTCGATTTTGCCGGTTTGCTCGCCGGCGGTGACCATGCGGATGATCATGATGGGGAAAACGGGATGGCGGGCCAGGGCGTTGGCGATGCTCTCGCCGCGCTCAATATCCGACGCGGCGGTTTTGATGGCATTTTCCATGACCATATTGCCGACGGTTTGGGCAACGATTTGCAACACTTCGAGAATCGGCACGCCGCTGCGGATCAGCGAGGCCAGCGTGCGGGTGAATCGAGCCAGGCAAATCTTGTGAGCGATGACCCCAAAGATGGGCAGCCGAATGCGGCGTGAGTCCCAGAAGAACCTTCCGGCAGGGGTCTTGATGAAATAAAACCAGCCGTAGCCTGCACCCCCCGCCGCCAGCACAAGGAGAAGAAGGTAGTGCTTCACCAAGTCGCTGATTTTGATCAAATACAGCGTTGGCGTGGGGAGGGTGGCGTTGAAACTGGAAAAGACCTCGCCGAAGACCGGCACGACTTTGACCAGCAGGAAAATTGTGATCAGGATAGCCACAATGGTCACGACGGTCGGATACATCATGGCGGATTTAACCTTTTTACGGAGGCGGGCGGTATTTTCCAGATAAGTGGCGAGCCGGGAGAGGATTTCTGCCAGCAACCCGCCTCGCTCGCCGGCGCCGACCATGCAAACGTAAAGCCGCGAGAATGCCTTCGGGTGTTTTTGCAGCGCTTCGGAGAAACTATCGCCGCTTTCGACGCGGGCGCAGACATCGCGGATGACGTCGCGCATGACTTTATTGGTGGTTTGATCGGCCAACGCCTGCAACGATTGCACGATGGCCAGGCCGGCATCGATCATGGTGGCCAGTTGGCGGGTGAAAATCACCAGGTCCGCGAGGCTGACGCGGCCCCCGCTGGTCTTGCCCTGTTTGCCAACTTTCTCCTGTATCGAGAGGACAAGCAGGTTGCGGTTCAACAGCGCGGAGATTGCCGCCTGCTCGGTGACCGCCTCGACGGAACTTCGGATTTCCTGGTTGGAAGCGGCTTCCCGCGCCACATACACAAATGAGGCCATATTCTAAGTCTAAGGTTTGTTCAGTTTCGTTGACGACTGGCCGCCGACCATTGCTGGACCAAGCTTGTTTACAGAGATTACGATAGATCGATGCCCCTTGGAGAGCAGCCCGTGTTCCAAACCGGAAGGCAATAGTCGATAGTTGGTAATTGGCCCAAGGGTTTCCGTGTGGATTCGCACGGGATGCAGGAAGCTACATGATAACTTTCGGGATCGAACGATGGTTCAGCCAGGAAGGTGATGTCCTATTTTGGTGCAGTGTGTGCATACATCGGAGGAACAGGGCGGATACAAGAATCTGCAAAATCGTAGCCGCCGATGGGAGTCGGCGCACTTTTCCTCGATTATCGGAGTGTTAGCGCCGACTGCCGTCGGCGGCTACGATTTCTTGAATCCGCCCTGTCGGCGGAAAGATTGATGAAAAAAGTAGTTGTCAACGGGGATGGGTTGGCCTAATCATGCGGGAAATGCACCGGTTTTGGTGCGAGGGTAAACTGTTTTTACCCTCTGAATGCATAGAGTTATACAGAAATAATAACGAACAATACATCGGAGGAATGAATGAAGTTTAACAAATGGACAGTAGCACTGGCCGCCGTCGGAGTGGTCAGCCTCGCATCCGCCGCAAAGGCCGAGGAAAAGACGAGTTCGTCAGTAATGACCGCACTCTCTTCGACGACCATCAGCGGGTACGTGGACACATCAATGGAGTGGAACCCGGGCACCGGCAATGCCAATCCCGCACCCTATAGGTTCAACTCGGCGAACAAGGCTGACGGCTTCAACTTGGACGTCGTCCAACTGACGATCGATAAGCCATTGGATGAGCAGGATTGGGCGGCTGGGTACCACGTTGACCTGTGGTTTGGGCCGGATGCCAACGCGCTCGGAACCTCGTCGATCGGGAGTAGCAGTGATTTCAACATCCGACAAGCGTATGTTGCTTTACGCGCCCCACTCGGGAACGGACTCGACTTCAAAGTTGGCGTGTTCGACAGCATCATCGGGTATGAATCCGTCGATGCTTCCAAGGATCCTAATTTCACGAGGTCCTACGGCCATACGATTGAGCCGCAAACCGAAACGGGTCTGCTGGTCAGCTATCGCTTCTGCGACTGGTTCAGCGCGTCGGCTGGCGTGGCAAATACTGTCGGCCCGCAAATCAACCAAAGAGCGTTTGGGAGCATGATGGGCTTCCAGTCCGGTCCAGACACGGAATCTTACAAGGCATACATGGGCTCGCTGGCACTGACAGCCCCCGACAGTTGGGGATTCCTGTCAGGTTCGACAGTGTACGGCGGCGGCGTGAGCGGCTACAACGCCAACGTGGCGTACAACGCGTACTCCCTGACTCCTGTCGGCAAAAGTCCGTTTGCTGGCGCGAACTTGAGCAGTTGGTATGCTGGCGCGACGCTGGCGACGCCGGTGACGGGTTTGCGTCTTGGTGTGGCTTGGGACTGCCTCGACGTTTACCAGTTTCCTGGCCAGACATGGGCCATTGGCGGGTACATTTCCTGGCAGGCCACCGAGAAGCTCAGCTTCCATGGACGTGCGGAGTACCTGAAGGACAGCTCCCACATCCTCTTCGCAGCCCCGATCAACCCGTTCGTCACAGGGACTGACCAAGTTCTGGATATGACGCTTACGGCTCAGTATGACCTGTGGAAGAATGTGATCAGCCGCATCGAGTTCCGTTGGGACCACTCGCTGAATGACGCGGCTGCCTTTGGTGGCACGGTCCAAGGCTTCCCGGACCTGGTTAACGCCTTCATGTTGGGCGCGAACATCATCTACAAGTTCTAAGCCAGCTTGGAACAAAAATTGAGGCCCCTTCCGAGAGAATCGGAAGGGGTTTTTCTTTGGTTAGTTTTGACCATTGAGCGCAAGAATCGACGATGACCGCGTGACAGCAGGCAGCGAATTGAATGTCTAAATCAGTGTGTTGTAATATCTTACGTGTTTCAACCACTCTTGGCACAGTATATGCCTTACGCGGCGATAGTGTGCGGCAAGAGCGGCGATAAAGCCGGTTTATGCACGCGCTGAAACGGAAACCAAAAATCGCAATTACAACTGAACATTATGAAATGCAATAAATGGACTCTGGCCCTGATGGGGGTCGGATTGGTCAGCCTGCCTTCGGTGGCAAGCGCTGAAGAGCACACGAACTCCGTCCTGACCGCGCTTTCGACGACGACAATCAGCGGGTACGTGGATACTTCCATGCAGTGGAATCCTGGCACGGGCAACCAGAATCTGCCGCTTTACACTCCGAACGGCGCGCCAAGCGGAAACAAGGCGGACGGCTTCAATCTCAACTCGGTCGTCCTCACGATCAGCAAGCCGCCGGGAGAAGGCGAATGGGCGGCCGGTTACAACGCCACATTGTTTTTCGGTCCTGACGCCGTTGGGTTCAACAACTCGTTCGGCACGATTGCAAATGACTTCAGTCTGGTTGACGCTTATGTCGAACTGCGCGCGCCGGTGGGCAATGGGCTGGACTTCAAGCTCGGCACGTTTGCTTCGCCTTTGGGTTACGAAGTTTATCAGACAGGGAATAATCCAAACTACACTCGGTCGTATGGCTATGAACTTGAGCCGACGCAGTTGACGGGCCTTCAGGTGGCCTATCAATTCAGCTCGGTAGTTTCGGCGAATGCCGGGGTTGTCAACACCTGGAGCGGCGGGATCAACAATCGCGCCTCTCAACCCCAAGGCCCCCAACCAGAATCCTACAAGACTTATTTGGGGTCGGTGACCCTCACCGCCCCGGAGAGTATGGGTTTTCTGTCTGGCTCCACCCTGTCCGGTGGCATCGTGAACGGCTACAATATGCTGGTGGCCAACGGGGGGGCCGTTGAGACCAGCTTTTACGGGGGTGGCACTATCAAGACTCCTTTGAAATCGCTCAGCGTCGGCATCGCATTCGATTACGCCTGTCTGGGTGCAAACCGAGCCAACATCGTCCTGAACGATTCTGGTTACCAATATGCCGGGGCGCTTTATCTGCTCTGGCAGGCGACCGAGAAGCTGAGTTTCAACACGCGCGCCGACTACCTGAGCCAGAGCAGTTACCTGGCTGTCACGGGGTTGCCCGGCTCCTCGTTTGCGCTGACCGAGTCGGTGCAGTATGATCTTTGGAAGAACGTGCTGACTCGGGCTGAGTTCCGCTGGGACCACGCCATGAATGGCAGCGATCCGTGGGGGGCGGCTCCCAGTCTGGATAACGCGTTCATGCTGGCCCTGAACATCATCTATAAGTTCTAAGCGCCGGGGCCATAGCCCTGCGCCCTGCGGAGTCTTCGTCTCCGCTCAGTCTCTGAACAACTTCTGCAAGGCCTGGCGCGCCTTGGCCTCGCGGGAGGTGTTCTCGGCTGGCGGAACGAACTCACGGCGGATAAAATCGAAGTATTCGCAGTAATTGGCCAGATGCTTGTCCGTCACGAGGTCGGCGCGGCGATCACGGCACTGTTCCGCGACCCGGGGGACGTAGGTCACGCAATTCAGGCATGCTCTCAAGTCTGAGTTGCAGCGTGGGCAGGTTTCAGAACGGCCTGGCGCTCCCGGCAATTTGTATTCGGCCCCGCACTTCCAACAATGTCGAGTCATTGCCACGAGACGGATTCTGTCAGTGTTTGGCGGGCGGCATGGCTGGACGGCGGCGCATCTTGTTCTGGAACAAGAGCCGCCAGACCATGATAAGCGCCTCGTAGATGATATGGCCCGACATTTTGGAATGGCCATAAAACCGCTCGGTGAAAACGATGGGAACCTCAACGACTCTCATGCCTTGCCGCCAAAGCTTGTGGGTCATCTCGATTTGGAAGCTGTAGCCGTTCGAGTGGATTCCGTCGAGGTTGCTGGCTTCGAGGGCATGGCGCCGAAAACACTTGTAGCCGCCTGTTGGGTCGGTAATGGGCATGCCGGTGATGATCTGGACGTATTTCGCGGCGGACTTGCTCAACATCAGGCGGCTCAAGGGCCAGTTGATAACGCGGATGCCGTTGAGGTAGCGTGAGCCTAACACCAAATCGGCGTTTCGCGCCGCTTCGAGAAACATCGGGATGTCGTCCGGGTTATGGGAAAAGTCGCCGTCCAGCTCGAAGATGAACTCGTAGCCGTGTTCCAGCGCCCATTTGAAGCCGGCGATATAGGCGCGGCCCAGGCCGTTTTTTTCGGTACGATGGAGGACGTGGATGGAAGGATGCTTGCTGGCCAATGCATCGGCGAGCTTGCCGGTTCCGTCGGGTGAATTGTCATCGACCACCAGCAGGTCCACTGGCACAGGCAAGGCGAGAAGCCGTTGCGCGAGCGGAGGAAGGTTCTCCTGCTCGTTGTAAGTCGGCACAACGACGAGGGTCTTGTTCATATAATTGAGGCCCAAGGACAAGTAAGCGACTTTGCGAATGAAAACAAGCTTAGATTTCTGCTTGCGCAGCCGGGGTAGGGCGGATTCAAAAACCTGCAAAATCGTAGCCGCCGATGGCAGTCGGCGCACTTTTCCTCGATTATCGGAGTGTTAGCGCCGACTGCCGTCGGCGGCTACGATTTCTTGAAACCACCCTGGACCGGGGCGTGAGCGGAATGGTTGCCTGCGGCGCGGTGGGCTGACGACGTGGAAGGTTTTGTCAACGCCGGCGGGCAGCACGAGATCGAGCGGCTTCAAACTGCGGCAAACACGAGGCGACTAACTCGAGCGCGGCTGCATCTCGAATTCCCGGACCACGTCCTTCAACATGGCCGGTATGGGGATATGCTGCGGGCAAAGCTCCTCGCAGTGGCCGCATTCCTGGCAGCGGGGCGCTCTCTCTTCCTCCTTGAGGATGTGGAAGTAAAAGAACTCGGCAGCCCCCCGGTCCTGGTAAATCGAGAGGTTGTTGAGTTGCAGAAAATTGGCCGGAATGGCGACGCCGTGGGGACAGGGCAGGCAATAGCCGCAACTGGTGCAGTTTACCCGGGTCCGCGCCTGATAAAACGCCCTGGCTTGCTCGATCAGCGCCAGCTCCTCCGCAGCAAGCGAGTTGGCTAAGCCCTGGTCCGCAAGCCTTACGTTTTCCTCTACCTGCGATGGCTGGCTCATACCGCTTAGAACTACGCTCGCCTCTGGCCGGTTCCAGACAAAACGCAGCGCCCATTCCACCGGGCTCCGCTTGATTCGGGCCTTGTTCCAAACGGCCTGAACCGCTTCCGGGATTCTGTCCGTCAAACCTCCTCCGCGCAACGGTTCCATGATGATGACCCCGAGCCCTTTGCAGGCCGCATATTCCAGCCCCGCGCGGCCCGCCTGGTAGTCTTCATCCATGAAGTTGTATTGGATCTGACAGAACGACCAATCGTAAGCATCCACGATTGGCTTGAAAGCCGGGGCATCGTCGTGAAAGGAGAAACCCGCGTGTTTGATTCGTCCATCGGCGAGCGCGGTCTCGAGGAATTCCGCTACCCCGAGCTGGCTGAGCTTCTTCCACATTTCCCCGGATAGGCCGTGGACGAGGTAGAAGTCGATATGATCGGTCTGCAACCGCTCTAGCTGTTGGTCCAGGAAGCGGTCCATGTCAGCCCGGCTCTCGACAAACCAACTGGGAAGCTTGGTCGCCAGATGAATATTCCCCCGCTCCCGCTTCAGTGCCTGGCCCAGGAACACCTCGCTCCGGCCCGCCTGGAACGGCACATCCGAGTGGTAGATAAATGCCGTGTCGAAATAATTAACCCCGTTACGGATGGCATAATCAACCATCGCCTGGGCTTTCTCTTCGTCGATCTGGTGAGACTTGCCGTCGATGACCGGCAGGCGCATGCAACCAAAACCCAGGATCGAGAGCTTTTCGCCAGTCTTGCCGGCTTGTCTATAGAGCATAAGAGGATGCTGAACATAGCAGATGGCCTCGAGACTGCAACCAAGGAAAAGAGTCCGGTGACAGACGCCCAAAGGGAGTGCGGGCGGGGAGCCCGCAGGGAAAACGTTGTCACCGGATGGTTGCCATTACGCCGGATGCGGCTTTCAACAACAACCCATCTATTGCCAATTATTTGCCATTTCTTGCAACGGTTCCGATGGCGGCCAGCCCCCAAGCTTAACTCGCGGCGA
>JBAXTC010001190.1:0-1724 GCA_037130375.1 Verrucomicrobiota bacterium
AACATGGCGCTCCTAGCGGAGCTGGGAACTCGGAGAGTTGGTTCATGGGTTTGGGGTTGAACAGGAGGAAACGGAGATAACGGAGAAATAGATCTGCCCTTGCGCGACGAGGCAAAAAGCTCCTTTTGGAGCGGCATGTTTATAGCCACAGATGCCCGAAGAACTCAATCCCGCGGAAACCATCTTTCCAGGCACCAAACTGCATAGGGTGTTCAAATGGGTATCAATCAGGTTGAAATCCGGCGGATGCCGGGTTCTGCAACTACCGCCTTTTGGCTGAGTCGATTTCGACCACTCCCTGGCTGGTTCAAACTGCCCACCACCACCATTGTACCTCCGTTACACCTCCGTAGCACCTCCGTAGCACCTCCGGATCGCTTACAGAGGTGTAACGGAGGTGCAACGGTGCAGTTCGGGCTGCGGGTGGGGGACTGTGGTTGATTGTCGATGTGTTAAGTTGTTATGGGGACGGGAGATACCTGCGACAATGCGAGGGCCGAGGCGGGTTCCGTTCGTTGGCGGAGGATGCACCTCTAAACCCGCGCACCCAACGGTCAACCGTTGGGCTATTGTCGGCCATCCCTCCGGGATGAGGAGGGGCAAATCCTGGCGGCATTGGACATTGCCCTGAAAATGACGAATTTTCGTCGCGGGTGGTGCCGACTTGTCGGCATGGTGATTCTTGTCCGCTTCGGTGTTGACCACGCCTGCGTTGCGGACAAAAATGTCCGCGCTCCATTCTTCGATGGTATCTCCGCTCGAATAATCTAAGATGCGCACACTGGCGAATTGCCGTTCAAGCAGCGATTGACAGATCAAACAACCCTGCGCATGCAGTACCCCGGCACGGCTGATGATCGAGACGGGAGGTGCGAAACATGCGCGAAACATTTTGCAAAGTGCATCAAGAAGGCGTTTATTTGCAGAGCCGAATGATTCGATTCCAATTCAACAGCGTTAAGACTACTGAACTTTCGGAGATTCAGGATCATGCGATGGAATCCGCATGGCTCGATTTGGTGATGTGCAATCAGACCACGGGCTAATGGGGGGATGCGTGGAACTGCAATAAAACTCAAGTCTGCTGCCGTTCAATCCCATCTTTGGATTGTGGTTTCCGACGTTCACCCAGCGAAGCATGTCGTATTGGCGTTCAACCTTACGGACAAGGCGAATTACCCCGGTTGCTGTTGCACTCAACAGGCCAGAAAGCAATTTCCTGGCAGTTGGAACAAGCGGTCGGGTCAATCCAAGCCCGCTGCCTTTTTCACTTGCGACCAGGGAATGCGCGGTTTTTTGCCATGCGCGGTTTTTGCCCGTTCAATTGTCCGGGCATCTTCCACATCCTCGACCGTCTGGCGCAGCAGGCGCAGTAGTTTCCGGCTGCTCACTGGCAGGAATTCAATCGGATAACGCATGGCCGTTTGTTTTGCGGCTTTGGCGTCGCGGGCGGCGGAGTTGGCGGAGAATGGTCAGCAGCCGTTCGTAAAAGCCTAATTGCAAAGGCGTCATTGGACGAGCGTATTCCTGGCTTTGGTGTTTAGCAACCGGCTTTTGCGGCTTTTGCGATGGGCGAGAGGATCGATATTCGGTCCTGGTGTCTTCACCTGCGGCACGGTCATTCGCAAGATCTTGATCCAGAAACGTCTCAAGAAGTTGGCTTGAACCTGCCGGCATCGTTGCGTCAGTTCCAAGCCGCACACAGCTCGTGGGATAGCCGCGTC
>JBAXTC010001191.1:0-1718 GCA_037130375.1 Verrucomicrobiota bacterium
TTCAGTTGAATCATGGGTTCCAGCTTTTTGAGCATCAAAAAGTCAAAGCCTGGTATCCTGTTATGAGGGCAAACGCTTTCTGACTGGCATTTTCAACTTGATTCAGGCAGGCAATACGTGCGCAAGCACAATCATGAACACACTGAAGAATCACATCGCCGAACTCCAAAGGCTCAAGATCAACAGCTACAACCAAGACTTCCTGCTGACCTGGGAAAAGACCGACGACGAAATCCGCGCTCTTTCCCTGATCACCGAGTGCCTTTATGAACTGCACAAGGTCTGCAAGTCATTCCGGGTGTTCGACACCGGTCTTGCCATATCCATCTTCCGGGACAACTCGACGCGCACTCGCTTCAGCTTCGCCTCCGCCGCCAACGCTCTCGGATTGGCCGTTTCTGATCTGGACGAGCAAAAGTCCCAGATCGCCCATGGGGAAACCGTTCGCGAGACGGCCAATATGATTTCCTTTCTGGCGGAGGCCATCGGCATTCGCGACGATATATATCTGGGCGAGGGCAACACCTACATGCGAGAGGTTGCCCAGGCGGTCCAGGAAGGCTTTGACCAGGGCGTTCTCCACCAACGCCCCAGTGTCATCAATCTCCAGTGCGACATCGATCATCCCACCCAAACCATGGCCGATCTGATGCAGTTGAAAGCCCATTTCGGCTCGCTGGAAGCCTTGCGCGGAAAGAAGATCGGCATGACCTGGGCCTACTCGCCGAGCTACGGCAAGCCGCTCTCCGTTCCGCAGGGCGTCATCGGCTTGATGACCCGCTTCGGCATGAATGTCACGCTCGCCTACCCGGAAGGTTATGACCTGATCCCTGATGTTATCGAGATTGCAAAAACGCAAAGCGACCAATGCGGCGGCAAGTTCGAGGTCGCTTCCAGCATGGAGGACGCCTTCAAGGCTGCCGACGTGGTTTATCCCAAATCCTGGGCTCCATACGAGGTCATGCTCAAACGCACTCCGTTGTTGAAGCAAGGCGACAAGGAGGGTCTCAAGCAATTGGAGAAGGAATGCCTGGCTAACAATGCCAGGCACAAGCATTGGGAGTGCGACGAAAGAAAGATGAAGCTGACCAAAGACGGCGAGGCGCTTTACATGCATTGTCTGCCGGCTGACATCTCCGGCGTCAGTTGCGCCCAGGGCGAGGTGTCCAAAAACGTCTTCGAGAAATACCGCCTGGCTACCTATCGGGAAGCCAGCTTCAAACCCTTTGTCATCGCCGCCATGATTTTTATGGCCCGCGTAAAAGACTCGGTCGGCCAACTCAAGAAACTCATTGCTGTCTGAAGCCGCGGGGCCGTCCGTCGCGCTGCCCTTCCTGACGGAGATCTGTCGGGGGGCGGCCCGTCGGGCTTAGCTCCGTTAGGAGCGGCATGTTTATAGCTGAGGCGCTTCCCCGAGAACCAAGCTCCGTCAGGAGCGGCATGTCGGATTGGAGAGCAGACGAATGGTTCCATGCCGCTCCTGACGGAGCTTGCGGAGACCGTTGTTGGTTCCGATTCCTATAAACATGCCGCTCCTACGGAGCTGGTGGTGTCCTGGCGATCCCGTTGCTATAAACTCTTCGTTATCTCTGTTATCTTCTGTTCAAACCCGAGTCATCAATTCCGCACGGAGTCGGAGACTCCGTGGACTGGCAGGTCGGAGACCTACCCTACGCACTTTGGGGAGCGGCGTGGGGCAGATCTCTTGCTCTTGCTCT
>JBAXTC010001192.1:0-1715 GCA_037130375.1 Verrucomicrobiota bacterium
ATGCCCCTGCGCCTTCAATGTGTGTTGGAAAATCTCTCCAGCCACCGGATGCGTCATGAACGCCGCCCAGCTATCGCCAACCACCAGGATGCGCTTTGTCCCTGCCTGAAGCTGAAAACACAGCGAAAAAATTAGTGAAAGCAGAATGAAACCGCCAAATGCGGAGGATGTCCGGTCGGCGGAAACATGGTGCCGGATGCTGTTGCTGCTTTGCGCAGAAGGCATTTTCACAATCATTAATTAATAAAGCATTGAATTGATACGCTCTGAGGCAGCGATGCATGCCCGTTCGGGAGAGTGAGCTTTCTCACTGACCCGAACGTCTCGTTCCCCGGAATCAGTGTTCGTGAGGATGCTCGCCCTCGCCGTTGAAAAGGGGGTGAGCAGGCCGGGTTAAACCTTGGCCGGCTCAGGGTGAATCCACGGCGCGCGGTATGGCCGTTGCAACAGGCGGTTTGCCTCCTCATCACCTACAATCCGGCCAGCTTTTGCATCCCACGCCAGGCTCCGGCCCAGCTTCATGGACATATTCGCCAGGATGCAGGCAGTGGTGGAGATGTACCCTTGCTCGATGTCCGCGACCGGTTTGCCGCGGCTGGCGATAGCGGCGAGGAAATCCTTCATCTGGCCGCGAATTGCCGGCGCCACCTGCTTTTCTAAACCCTGCTCCGTTTTGTCCTCCGGGTATTCCTCCAGTTCCATGACAACATCGCGATGAATGGGTTGTCCACCACCCAGCGGCGTGAAGTCGTAACTGTTGATACTCGCCTTTAACGTCCCTTTGTCCCCGTAGAAAGTGACGCCCCACGGATACTTGGGATCCGGCCACTGGCCCCAGTGGCGATGCTGCCAGACCATGTCGAGACCACCGAAATCGAAGATCGCCGTCTGCGTATCCGAAATGTTCGCCTTGCGGTCCTTGCGCACCAGGATGCCACCGGAAGAGCTGACGGATTTGGGTACGCCGAGATCGAGCATCCAGCGTGCCGCATCCAACATGTGAATGCACATGTCGCCGACCGTCCCGTTGCCATATTCCATGAACGAGCGCCAGCCCCGCGGATGTTTCATCGGGTTGTAGGGCAGCATGGGCGCCGGGCCGGTCCACATTTCCCAATCCAGGTAATCGGGCGCAGCACAATCGTCCGGGTCCGGTCCGGCCCCCGAGCCGTAATAGCTGTAAACCTCCACCAGGCCAACCGTGCCGAGCTTGCCTTCCTTGATGATCCGGTCGCGCGCCTCGATCAAGTGCGGTGTGCTGCGGCGTTGCGTGCCGACCTGGACGACGCGCTGGTGCTTGCGCGCTGCCGCGAGCATGGCTTGGCCTTCGATGACATCCACGCTGATCGGTTTTTGCACATAAACATCCGCGCCCGCTTCGACCGCGGCGATCATCGGCAAAGCATGCCAATGGTCGGGCGTGGCGATAAGCACCACGTCGAGATCTTTCTCTTTGAGCATCTCGCGGTAGTCATGGTAAGTGCGCGGCTTCTTTTTCGAGGCTTGACGCGTGGAAACGATCTCCGCCGCGCCAGCCAGCATCTGTTTATCAACGTCGCACACCGAGACGACCTCGACCGGCGCGACCTGGATCAACCGCAGCAAATCACTCTTCCCGTACCAGCCGCAGCCGATCAGGCCGACGCGCTTTTTCTGGTCTGCGAATTCGGCGGCATAGTTGCCGAGGGCCGACAACGCCAATCCTGCCGCACCGA
>JBAXTC010001193.1:0-1711 GCA_037130375.1 Verrucomicrobiota bacterium
TCATCAATACCACAAACGGCTTGCCATTAACTGATGACCTCAAGTGGTCCCCCGCATTGAGCAGCAGCAGCCACAGCAGTGTCTTCACCGTTCACACGAACGAACAGGTTTACAAGTTCACCCTCCCCCCAAACTTCAACCCTGGCGGTCTCAAGCTGCGCGTGTCCAGCCTGTTGGTCACGAATATCGCCCACGAGGTCTGCTTTTGTGCCGCAGCAGCCATGGCGCTCATTCCTGCCGGCAGCTTCACTATGGGCAATTGCATGGACCCAGGCGAAGGATCCTCCGATGAACTGCCGCTGCACACGGTGAATGTGAGCGCGTTTTACATGGACAAGAATCCGGTGACCAAGGGTCTGTGGGATGCGGTGTATCAGTGGGCTACGACTCGTCCGGTTGGTATGCGTTACAGTTTCGAGTATGGGGCGCAGGGGAAGGCGAGCAACCATCCGGCTCAGTCCATGACGTGGTATGACTGTGTGAAGTGGTGCAATGCGCGGAGCGAGATGGAGGGGCGGGTGCCGGCGTATTACACGGAAGCGGGGCAGGCGAATGTGTATCGGAGTGGGCAGATCAATGTGCAGAACGGCTGGGTGAAGTGGAGCACCGGCTACCGGTTGCCGACGGAGGCGGAGTGGGAGAAGGCGGCGCGGGGACCAGCCAGTGGGCATCGGTTCCCGTGGGGCGACACGATTTCATGGGGTCAGGCGAACTACTACGCTTTGCCCTTGTCGGCTGGCGGTTGGGCTTACGATGTGAATGCCACCGAAGGCTACAATCCGGCTTGGACGAGCGGGGGCTATCCGTACACGACTGCGGTGGAGACATTTGCGCCCAATGGGTATGGATTATATGACATGGCGGGGAATGTGTGGCAGTGGTGTTGGGACTCGTGGGACGGTGCGTACTACAGTTCATCTCCCGGGACTGACCCGCGTGGTCCCGCTACGGGCTCGTTCCGCGTGTACCGGGGCGGCTGTTGGTTCAGCTACGCGGACCTCTGCCGGTCGGCGTTCCGGGACGGGGACGACCCGGGTTACCGGGGCAGCGACCTCGGGTTCCGCGTGGCCCTAGTTCCAGTTCCTTGAGTGCCTGAGCTAAGGAGGGAGGAGTGGGAGGGAGCGGAGCCGCCCTGGAGCAGGCGGCGAGGGACAAGCCGTTGGCGGAGGGGCGGCGGAGCGAGGGCGGGGGTCGAGGGGGCAGCGCCCCCTCGTTTCAGGAAAGTGAGAAGATGCAATATCAAGTTTTTGCGGTTTCAGTGCATGGCAACTCAACGCAGGTTGAGGAGATGAACCGTTTTTTGCGGAGTCACCGGGTATTGACGGTGGAGCGGCAGATGGTGGAAGAAGGGCAGAACTCGTTCTGGACATTTTGCGTGGAATTTCTGGAGACGGCCGGGCCGCCGGAGGGCCGCTCTGAGGTGCGCATAGATTACAAGGAGGTACTGAGCGCGCCGGAGTTCGAGCGGTTTGCGCGGCTGCGGGTGCTGAGGAAAGAGCTGGCGGAGAAGGAGGGGGTGCCGGCCTACGCGATCTTCACGAACGAGCAACTGGCGCAAATGGTACGTCTGGGAAAGCCGAGTCTGTCAACAATGGAAGGGATTAACGGCATTGGGGAGGCGAAGACACGGAAGTATGGCGAGTTGTTTCTGGGCGCTCTTGGGCAGCCGGCCGAGAAAAACCCGGTGCCGCAATGAAGCGAGTCGGACATC
>JBAXTC010001194.1:0-1705 GCA_037130375.1 Verrucomicrobiota bacterium
CTCTCAGCGGGGCCAAAGCCGCCGCGCTGGGCATCGCCGCGCTCAGGAAGAGCGGCTACGAGGTGAAGACTTTGCAGGAGTACCACTGAGGGCAAGGCTACCCTCCACGAGACCACCGAGTTGCCGTCACGGATGCGACGCGCAATGGCGTGCTGGGCGGGCGCGCGGCCATTATCCGCAGTTTCATGACAGGAACGATAGTTCAGCCGGTTCAGCCGAATGGAAACGATATTATCCTTGCAACTACGGAGCTGCAATCCTATATTGCATGAATGGCAGGCGATTTGATTCAACGTCCCCGCGTTCTGCACGAACTGCAACAAGCCCTGAAGCGGTCACCCGTTGTGGCCCTGCTGGGACCGCGTCAATGCGGCAAGACCACCTTGGCTCACCAAGTGGCGGGCGCGGGTAGTCAGTTCTTTGACTTGGAAAGCTCCATGGACCGCCAGGCCCTGGCGGCGGCCCCCGAACGTACGCTCGCGCCGCTTCGTGGGTTGGTGGTTCTGGATGAAGTTCAGACCATGCCGCAGATCCTGCCCGTGTTGCGGGTGCTTTCCGACCGTCCTGCAACACCGGCTCGCTTTCTCGTTCTGGGCAGTGCCTCCCCCGATTTAATCCGTGGCGCGTCGGAGTCGCTTGCCGGGCGGGTGGCATTCGTGCAACTGGGAGGTTTTGATGTGACCGAAACCGGTGCAGAGAGCGTGGGACGGCTCTGGGAACGCGGCGGCTTTCCGCGCTCGTTCCTGGCCGGGAACGACGCCGTGAGCTACGCATGGCGTCAGGACTTCATTGAGACGTTCCTCAGTCGTGATGCGGCGCGGTTCGGCATTTCCCTGCCACCCGAGGGGCTGAGGCGGTTCTGGACGATGCTCGCCCACCTGCACGGCGGTTCGCTCAACACTGCCGAATTGGGCCGAGCGGTCTCGTTGGATCAGAAGACGACCAGCCGCTACGTGGACATTCTCGCGGGCGCATTCCTGGTTCGACGCCTCCCGCCGTGGTTTGAAAACACCGGCAAGCGACTGGTGAAGGCCCCGAAGATATACGTCCGCGACAGTGGAGTTCTGCACGCTTTGCTGGGATTGCGCACGCCGTCCGAGGTCCGCTCGCATCCACGGTTCGGCATCTCGTGGGAGGGTTTTGCCTTGGAGCATGCCGTCGAGCGCTTGAAAGCGGAGCGCGACGCCTACTTTTGGGGAACCCACGGCGGCGCCGAACTGGACCTGCTCATCAGTCGGGGAGGCGTCAAATACGGGTTTGAATTCAAATTCACCGAGGCTCCCGCCACCACCAAGTCCATGCGTGTCGCGATGACAGATCTGAAACTGAAAAGACTGTTCGTCGTTTATCCCGGCACCCGCCGCTTTGAATTGGACGACGCCATTATTGCGCTGCCGTTGACGGGACTGTTGGAAGAATCCTCGATCTTGTGAAGCAAATCGTTCTTGGTTTCTGCCGTCAATGTTTCAAAATCCTGTGAATCCACCCGCCGCATGCGTTCTAACCTCCAGAGCAAGCTGGCATCAGTGGCGCTGCCTGAGTTCAAATGTTGGCAGCTACGCGGTCATCTATCACGGTTAACACCCACGCCGCCCTCGCCCACAGTCTTGCGCTCGCGGCTTAGCCGCTAACCGAAAAATCCAGTCGTGCGCCCTCGCTGCGTTTGCCGAGGAATGCAGAATTGACCCTCTTCCCGCTGTCGGTC
>JBAXTC010001195.1:0-1696 GCA_037130375.1 Verrucomicrobiota bacterium
CTCTGACTGCTGCCGCGCCAAGGCTGCTAACTGCATATACAAGTCACGCTGCGCCGTGAGCGTTTGCACCAGCGACTGGACCAGGGCCGCGGCCTTCCCGCGATATTGCCCCGCGGCATCCTTGAGATTGAGTTCATTTGCCATGATCGTGTTCCCAGGTTGCGTAACCCAATTTCAATCCTTAACGTCCAACAACCAAATTCCAAAAGCCCAACAGTCCACAGCCCAAAAGCCCAATCCCCCCCCCTACGGTCCAAATTTCCGCATATCCAGCAAATCCGCGTAATACTTCCGGGTCAGCGCCAGCGGTGTTTGGGTAAATGCATCGTCGGGAATGCGCTGCAGCATCCAGACGAAGCCGACGCGCGGCAGCAGGAAGATCGTCCCTGCCCAGAAGGGCATCCATTGCTCCCTCACGCCGGCCTGAAGCAGATAAGCCCCCACCGACTTGGTGAAACCATCAGCCAGGATGAAGCTGGCGCACAATCCCGCGACAAAAGCCTCGGTCATGCGGCGTCCTTCCAGGAATCCCAGCACCAGGCCGAAAACCATGCCCAGGGGCAAGCCATTAAGGAAGAGGCAGGCGATATTGTAGGGCGACGGAACCAGGGCGAAGAGCAATAGCGCCAGATGCGCGGCGACCACGAAACCCAGCAGCGTGGTGGCTCGACGCTGGGGCGGCATCTCGGCAATCACCTTGATGCCGATGAACTTCGATATCGTGTAGCCCAGGACCTGGGCTAGCACCAGCCAGGTCTTGAAGCCGGCGCCGAAAGGGGCTGTGGTGTAGGTGCCCGCAGTGAACGGTTTGCGGAAGGCATACATCGAGGCGTAAGCACCGAAGGCCGCCACCACACACCAGGCCGAAAGCGCCCAGGAGCGCTCAGACAGCTTCGTCGCACTCCGTTGCGGCGTCACCGGCTGCGAGGCGGAAGAAGTTTGCACGGGCATGACTGGTCAGGGGTTCGGAGAACCGCCGCGGGTGGCCTGAGCCACCACGCCAATTGCGTGGACAAGCTGTTCCATGTCGGCTGGAAACAGCCGGCCGATGTTGCCGATCCGAAAGGTGTTCACCCGTGTCAGCTTGCCCGGGTAAATGATGAAGCCACGCTCGCTCAAGGCCCGGGAAAAGCCGCTGAAATCGAACTCCGAGGTGGGATACTGGAACGTGGTGATGATTGGGCTTTGCACCGAGGGATCGAGATAGGGGCGGAAGCCCAGGCCGCGCATGCCGACCATCAGGGTGGTGTGGTTGCGCACGTAGCGCTCATGGCGCGCAGCCACCCCGCCCTCCGCTTCCAACTCGCGCAGGGCCTGGTCAAAGGCCAGCATGACATGGGTTGGGGGCGTGAAGCGGAATTGCCCGTTTCTCTCGAAGCCTTGGAGCTGGCCGAGCAAATCCAGACTGAGGCTCCGGGCCCAGCCTTCACATGCCAGCAGAACCTCGCCTCGGCAGAAGATGAACGAGAACCCCGGTACTCCTTCAATGCATTTGTTGGAGGAGGAAACCAGAAAGTCAATGCCACAGCCCTCGAAATCAATGGGCATGCCGCCGAAGCTGCTCATGGCATCAACGATAAAGACTTTATCATGGCACTTTGCCACTTGGCCAAGGGCGGAGATGGGATTCAGCAGGCCAGTGGTGGTCTCGCAATGCACCACTGCCACGTGCGTCACAGTCTTGTCGGCTTCGAGG
>JBAXTC010001196.1:0-1690 GCA_037130375.1 Verrucomicrobiota bacterium
CCCGTGCCGGTGATCGCCACCGCCAGCTCCGGGTTGCCGGTGACCCTGACGCTGGGCACCAACAGCGCCGCCGTGCTCACGGAGACCAACACGCTGGTGAGCATCAAGCTGGCCGGCACCATCACGATCCTGGCCAACCAGGCCGGCAGCGACAATTACCAGGCCGCCGCCGAGGAGGTGGTGACCATCGATGTGACCTTGGTTCCCCAGACGCTCACCTTCGATCCCATCCCCGACTTGCCGGCCACCAATGGACCCATCGAGCTCAACGCCACGGCCAGCTCCGGGCTGGAGGTCATCTACTCGGTCGTCAGCGGGCCGGCCACGATCACCAACAACATCCTTACTCCGACTGGCTCCGGCTGGGTCACCGTGGCGGCGAACCAGCCCGGTGGTAGTGTCGGCAAGGGGGGTGGCGGCTATAATCCCGCCCCGCCCGTGCTCCAGAGTTTCTATGTCACGCTGGTGCCGCAAGCCATCACCTTCGGCCCGCTTTCCGCCCGGGCTTACGGCAGCGGGTCGTTCGCCCTGTCGGCCACCGCCAGCAGCGGGTTGCCGGTCAGCTATGTCACGTCGGATGCCGGCGTGGTCACCATCAGCGGCAGCAACGTAACCCTCGTGGGTGTCGGCACCGTCACCATTACCGCCAGCCAGGCCGGCGATGGAGTTTATGACCCGGCCACCAATGTCAGCCAGGTTCTCACCGTCAACCCGGGAGTCGCCACGGTCGCTCTGGGCGATTTGATCCAGGGCTACAACGGCACGGCCCGGAGCGTCACCGCCACCCCCACGCCCTCCGGCCTGGCGGTCAGTGTCACCTACGATGGCTGGCCCTCGGCCCGAACCAACGCCGGCAGCTACATTGTCGTCGCCACCGTCACCGACCCTAACTACCAGGGGAGCAATTCGGCTACCAGCCGAATCACGCCCAAGGCGTTGTCGGTGAGGGGCATCACGGCGGCGTCCACGACTTATGACGGGACGACGACGGCGAAGCTGGGCGGGACGCCGCAGTTTCCGGCGGCGGAAGAGCCCGGAGCCGGGACGACCAGCGACGGCAAGCCTTACACTGTGGATTCAGTTTCCGCGGGCGGGACGCCCGCAGGCACGCTCGACTCGAAGGACGTGGGGACGAACAATGTCACGACCACCGGCGTGACGGTGACGGGGACCGGCAATGGCAATTACACGGCGACGCAGCAAACGGGTTTGACCCAGGAGGTCACGCCCAAGGCGCTGACGGCTCAAGGGACACTCTCGGTGCCGCCGAGCAAAGTCTATGACGGCACGACCAACGCCGCGGTGAGCGGCGCGGCGGCGCTGCAAACAGCCGAGACAGGCGGCGTCGGCGACACGTCGGACGGGAAGCCTTACACGGGCGACGAGGTGAGCCTGACCGGGACGGCCAGATACGGATATAACAGCAAGAATGTGCTGGAAGCCAACACGGTCAATGAGAACGGGCTGTCGCTGACCGGTGCCCAGTCGGGCAATTACACTCTGACGGCGCCGAGTTTAGCGGCCACCATCACGGGCAAGCCGTTGAACCTCACGGCTAATGGGGACCTCAAGGTCTATGGCTACGTTAAGACCTGCGGCGCGGGCCGGACGGCGTTTACCACGGGGGCGGGCGAGCTGGTGAGCGGGGACAGCGTGACGAGCGTGACGCTGGCCTGTCCGGACGGTGGCC
>JBAXTC010001197.1:0-1688 GCA_037130375.1 Verrucomicrobiota bacterium
GGCGCTAACATTCCGATAATCGAGAAAAAGTGCGCCGACTACCGTCAGCGGCTACGATTTTGCAGGTTCTTGAATCCGCCCTGCCCCCAGCCTCCCCAACGCCCGGCCTGTCACAATAGCGAATCTGCCAGCCGGGCGCTGTTTTGCAACACCTTTTGGCCGAGCGACCGGCATTTCCAGACCTGGGCAGACAACCTCACGCTGTGCGCGAAGTAGCGCTGTTGAATCTCAACCATCTGGCGGACCACCACAGGGTCATAGACGAGCAGGTTGATTTCCGCGTTCAGCGCAAAGGATCGGATGTCCATATTGGTTGATCCCAGCAACACGATGTCATCATCCACCGTAAGATGCTTGGCGTGGAGAAAGCGAGGCTCGTAGAGGTGAATCTGCACGCCACTTTGCAGCAAGATTTCATAAAAGGACCGCTGGGCCAGTTGGGTCAGCAACTGGTTGGCGTGCATGGAGACGACCATGTGAACCTCTACGCCGCGGCGCGTGGCCGATCGGATGGCCTGGAGCACTGGTTCATCGGGGACGAAATAGGGCGTGGTGACGACGACCCGGCGGCGCGCCGCGTAGAACAGCGCCACGATGAATTCCTGCCCATTCTCGCGGCCGTATCCGGGACCACTTGGGATGAGCTGGGCCTGCGAATGGCCCGTGTCCGCGAGTTCCGGAAAGTGGTCCTTGTAATCCGGCGGCTGGCCGCTCTCGAAAAAATGGTCCGCGAGGAACACCGATTGCAATTGCGCCACCACCGGTCCAGTGAGCCGCGCCAGCAATTCCTCGTTCGGATAGCCTTTCACACATTCCGCATTCACGAGGTTTTGCGACCCGGTGTAACCGACCCGGCCGTCGATGACCGCGATCTTGCGGTGGTTCCGGAGGTCAAACCGCGCGGCGCTGCTCCGGAAGAATCCCGTCTCCAGCATCGCCCGGACCTCAACGCCCTGGCTCCGCAGCCGGGGCGCCAGCTTCCGCAAGCCGTGCTTCGAGCCGACGGCGTCCATCAGCACCCGGCACGCAACACCGCGCCGCGCCGCGCGGACCAGGGCCTCACCCACGCGCTCCCCGGTGGCATCGGCATCGAAGATGTAGAAGAGCAGGTGGGCGCTCTGTCGCGCAGCGTCAATATCCGCAACCAAACGGTCTATGGCGCCAGCGTAATCGGTCAACAGCTCGACCGAATTACCGGAGCAAACCTCGAAATCGCCGAGCTGCTGTCCAAAGTGGGCGATAGGCTGGAGATCGGGTGGAAGACTCAGGGCTCGGGCAGTGGCCGCCCGCCGCTGCGCCTGCACTTCGCGGATCTGGATCGAGGCGCGTTCCTGCATCTCGATCCGGCGCTTCGGCAAGTAGATGCGGCCGAACAGCGCGTAAAGCACCAGGCCGGGCCAGGGCATAAGGAAGATGAGCAGCAGCCATGTGCGGGACGCGGCTGCGCTTCGGCGTTGCGGCACATAAATGAGCATCACGAACCGAATGAGCCACTCGCTGCACAGATATAACAATGACCAGTGCATGCTTATATGAGCAGCGAGTTTGATTTCATAATCTGGAGGCTCGGATTCGTTCTTGGAGGGATCCTACCTCACCCACACTCGCAGCAAAAGAAGAAAAGGGCGCCCTCGTCATGGTTATTGCGTGCCAAATCGAGTTAGGATTATACTCTGTCTCTCTTATGG
>JBAXTC010001198.1:0-1687 GCA_037130375.1 Verrucomicrobiota bacterium
TCATCCCAGGCCCACCGGGTCAATGTCCACCGACAGAGTAACGTCTTCTGGCAGTACCAGTGACTGAGTCAGCTCCGCCAGGCGCCGGCTTAGAGCGCTCATCCGCCGTGCGCGCAGCATGATTTGGTGCCGATAGTAGGTCTCGGCGCGCAGCAATGGTGCGGGGGCGGGGCCCGCGATGATCAGGTCTTTGATATCTCCTACTGCTTTGTCCAACTCGCGTTTCAGGTGTGCGGCGGCGAATTTGACTTTCTCTTCGTTGCGGCCTTTCAGGGTCAGGAGGGCGACGCGGCTGACGGGCGGATATTTGAGTTGCTCGCGGAATTCGAGTTCCTGTTCGTAGAAGCCCACGAAGTCGTGGCGGCGCGCGTATTGAATCGCCGGGTGGAAGGGGGTGAAGGCCTGGATGAAAACTTCGCCTTCGACGTCGCCGCGGCCGGCGCGGCCAGCCACCTGGGTCAGGAGTTGGAACGTGCGTTCGCCCGCGCGGAAATCCGGTTGATGCAAGGCGAGGTCGGCGTAAATGATGCCCACGAGCGTTACGTTGGGGAAATGCAAGCCTTTGGCGATCATCTGCGTGCCGACGAGAATATCGATTTTGCCGGTGCGGAAATCACCGAGAATACGACGGTAGTCTTCCTTGCGCTTGAGGGCGTCCGAGTCCATACGCTTGAGGCGGGCGTGGGGAAAGAGTTTGGTCAGGGTCTCTTCGACCTTTTGGGTCCCCACGCCGGCGTAACGAATCGCCGGGTTGCGGCATTTCTGGTTCGGACAGACCGGCGGCACCGGCTCCGTGTGGTTGCAGATGTGGCAGCAGAGCTTTTGTTCGTGGCGATGGTAGGTGAGGGAGACGCTGCAGTTCGGGCACTCGGCGACGAAGCCGCAGAGGGGGCACTGGAGGGACGTGGAGTAGCCGCGCCGGTTCAGGAACAGAATGACCTGCTCCTGGCGATCGAGTCGCTGGCCGATGGCTTCTTTGAGCTGCGGCGAGAAGATGGGAATCCCTTTTCCGGTGCGCACCGTCTGGCGCATATCGACGATGCGGACGACCGGCATCTTTTTGTCATCGGCCCGTTCCAGCAATTCCAACAGTCCATACTTGCCCTGTTTGCAGTTGTAGAAGCTTTCCATCGATGGGGTGGCTGAGCCGAGCAGCACGGTCGCATTTTCCATCTGGCCGCGCACGATGGCGACATCGCGCGCGTGGTAGCGGGGGGCCTCTTCCTGCTTGTAGCTGTGCTCGTGTTCTTCATCCACCACGATGAGGCCGAGGGGTTCGACGGGGGCAAATATCGCCGAGCGCGCGCCGATGACAATTCGGGCGCGGCCCTGGCGAATCTTGTGCCATTCATCGTGGCGTTCGCCTGCAGATAAATGGCTGTGCAACACGGCCACGAGTGTTTGTAACGGGCCGGAGGTGAACCGTGCCTTGAATCGCTCGACCGTTTGGGGCGTGAGCGAGATTTCCGGGACGAGGACAATCGCGCCCTTGCCCTGTTCCAAAGCGTGGGCGATGGCCTGCAGATACACCTCTGTTTTGCCGCTGCCAGTCACGCCGTGGAGTAGGAAGACGCCGGAGGGGCGAGGGGGTGAACTTTGAACATTGGGGGGGGGGCCCTGAACCTCGGGGGGTGAAGTTTGAACAGAGAACATCGAACCTTGAACATCGAACTTTGAACCTTGAACG
>JBAXTC010001199.1:0-1684 GCA_037130375.1 Verrucomicrobiota bacterium
TTTGAACGTCCCTTGCTCGGCTATTTATCCCACCCAGAGATACAGGCCATCTTGAACGCACCCCCCGCGACCACCGCCAGCGGGCGGCGCGACCGCATCCTCTTTGAATTGATGTACAACACCGGCGCACGGGTATCGGAAATCGCTGCGCTCAACCGGCAGGATATCCAACGGAGCTGGGAACTCGGAGAGTTGGTTCATGGCTTTGGGATTGAACAGGAGGAAACGGAGTAACCGAGAATTAGATCTGCCATTGCCTGAATCGGGCAGGCGCTTATGCGAGAGCGGTGCCAGGATACGGCGCCGAGGTTATGTTGCAGGGCACTAAGCCGGCCCCGCCGCGGGCAGCTCAAAAGTTGCCCCTTCGCGCGCCGCTTCGACCTGGAGTTTGCCGTTTCTGGCGGCGACGAGCGATCGAGCGTGGGCCTCCATTTGGAAGATCTTGGCGTCGTCGTGGTTGGGGTCGTGGTGGAAGAGCAACAGCCGTTTGACCTCGGCCTCGAGGGCGAGCGTGACTACTTCGTTGACGCAGCCGTGGCCCCACCCGACATGCTGCTTGTATTCTTCGCAATCGTATTGCGAGTCCATGATGAGCACATCGGTGCCGCGCAGAAACTCGATCATCTTCCGGTTCTCACTGTGGGAAAAGGTCAGGGCGGTTGCGGCGCCGCCACCCGGAGCTGACGGTGAGGAGGGGTCGTCGTGATGCGGCTCGTTGTCCGGGAAAAAGGCGATCGAGCCGTCGGAGGTGAACAATCGATAGCCAACACATATCCCCGGATGATTGGCGAAGCAGGCCTGCACGCGCACGGGGCCGACGTTGAAGTTCATTTCCTTGAGTTCCTCGATGCGGATGTTGGCCGGAACCTCGCGCAGGCCAATCGGGAAGAACGGGGTTTCCATCTGGCCGGCCAGCACGACTTCGAGACCATGTCGCGAGCCTTCGTAACCCAGGATGTGGAGGCGGTTTTGCGGCTCATAGACCGGCGTGAAGAATGGCAGACCCTGGATGTGGTCCCAATGGGTGTGGGTGAGCAGCAAGGTCAGGTCGAGCGGTTCGGTGTCGAACTCGGCAATCAACGAACGCCCGAGCAACCGCAGCCCGGTGCCAGCGTCCAGAATAATGATTTGGCCATCGGCGCGGACTTCAACACACGAGGTGTTGCCGCCAAACTGGACGGTGGTTGGACCCGGAGTGGGAATCGAGCCGCGCACGCCCCAGAACTTAAGCCGCGTCGGCGCTTTCCGTGCTTCGGCGTGACCCGCCTCGGCGGCAATCCGCGAAAGCAACTGGAGAAATTGGGCGGAGTCGATCGGTTTAGTGACGTACTCATCCGCCCCCGCCTTAAACGCCGCCTGCCGATCACTCTCGAACTGGCGACTGGAGATGACGACGATTTTTGTGTGCTGCAGCAAGTTGTCGCTGCGCAGTGCGCGGCAGACCTGGAAACCATTGCTCCCGGGCATCAACAGATCGCAAAGCACGACCGCCGGCTGGTGCAACTTGGCGAGTTCAATGCCGGCGTCCCCTTCTTCGGCGTCGAAAACCTGCCAGCCATTCTGCCGCAACAGGTGGCCCAGCAACTTCCGATAGTTGGGATCGTCGTCAATGATCAAAACCGTCTTCATGCGCGCGTGGCTTGCCGTAGGGGCTATCTTCGCGCATTCCGGGGCAAATCTAAAG
>JBAXTC010000012.1:0-28538 GCA_037130375.1 Verrucomicrobiota bacterium
AGATCGGGAGCGAAGAGCATAGGAGCGCGGACGCCCACGTCCGCGCGAAGCTGCCGACACACGAGGAACTCGCGGACGTGGGCGTCCGCGCTCCTGCCGTGGGATGCACGACCGAGGAGATCGGGAGCGAAGAGCATAGGAGCGCGGACGCCCACGTCCGCGCGAAGCTGCCCACACACGATCAACTCGCGGACGTGGGCGTCCGCGCTCCTATGCCACGATGAATGCCTTCAATGGCCGGGCGGAGCCGGAGGACGCGGTGGGAAACCTCCGCGACGGGGATGGCTTGGCCGCCGGAGGGCGGATGGGTTTGGGGATTGAAACAGCCGGGGCAGCCCAGCGAACAACCTTGCGCCCAAATTACCGTGCGCGTGCCCGGGCCATTGGTGCGGCTGCAGGGCAGGAAGGCGTGGAGTCGCAAGCTGGTTGACATGGCAATTTAGTGTATTGTCTAACAAGCGCACGAGGGAGCGCCGGCTGCCTTGCTGCGCCCGAGCGTCGGCGCTTGTGTTTTTCTTGGCGGACCACTATCCTCTGTTTATGCCAATTTACGAATTTCATTGTGACAAATGCGAGCAGGACAGCGAACTCCTGGTGCGCTCGAGTCGTTGGAAGGGAAGCAAGTGTCCGCATTGTGGTTCGACCAAGCTTTCCAAGCGGCTTTCGGTCTTCGCTTCATCCGGCGGCGGCAGTGGTGCGAACCAGGCCCCGGCTTGCGAGAACGGGAACGGTTCCTGCGGTGGCTGCTGTGGTGGTGGTGGGAAGCATCGGCATTGAATGCCCAATAACGCTGCTGCGCGCCCGCATTTTAACGCTTCTTCGGCTTTGGCCGTGACCTCGGTGCTTCGAGGACCACGACTTGCGGGGTAATGTCTCGCAGGCTGGTTATGGCCCACTCCGGCTGGTGCAGTTCCAGTTCGTGAACGGGGTGGTTGCCCGTGGCCACTGCCAGACATCGTGCGCCGATAGCGCGCGCGCACCGGATGTCCAGGGGGGTGTCACCGATGACGAGCACCTGGTCGCCGCGCAGCTTTTCTTCGAGAATGATGCTGCCCCTTTGAAGTGCAATCGCCGCCATCTGGTCGCGATCCTCGTGGTCATCACCGAAAGCACCTGTCCGGAATACGTCCCAAAGGTTGAAGTGCCGGAGTTTGATCTCGGCGCCGAGCCGGATGTTGCCGGTGAGCAAGCCGAGCAGAGGCGGGTTTGCCAACGCCTCTAATCCGCGAATGAATTCCCAAATCCCCGGACAGAGCTCGGTCTTGCTTTGGCGCAGGAGATGGTCCAGCCAAAACACGTAGCGGTCGAAGAAGCGTTGACAATTCTCCGGCGTTGGTGGGATGTGATGGAGGACGAAGAATTCGCGCACGAGGCTCAGGTCGGTTCGTCCGCCGAATTTCAACTGGTGGAAGCCGTCTGCCGCATGAAACTCGGAGGCAAAGACTCTGGCAAATGCCTTGACCCCCGCACCACCCGTGCGGACCAGCGTGCCATCAATGTCGAACAAAACCAGGCGCACCATGCAGGCAAAAGCTAGACGACAGGTTCCTGTGTGGCAACTCCGGCCTCTATTTGTTGAGGAGTGGCACCGGCGTGGGCAGGTTTTGGAGAGTCTCGACCACGGTCGAGAAATCCCAGTGGCGCAGTTGGTCGGGCCGGTATTCGACGACCAAGCCCTTGGGAGTTTTGGTGGACGGACGGGAGTTGGGGAGGTGGAGGACGATACGTTTGGGGGGCTGACGGCGGGGCGGATCGATCTTTACTTCGACTCCTTTGGCAGTGCCATGAATTTTCAAGCTCATGGGGCCGAAATGGGTAGGCGCGTTCTGGACGCGAATTTCTTTGCCATCGCCGAGCCACCCGTCGGGGGCGCCCGCGAGCAGGTGCAATTCATCACCGCGCTCGTGGACGAGGGCATGGCGCAGGAGGAAGGCGAAATTGGCGGCGCCGGTCGCATGGGGGATGGTGTCGCTCCAGGCGAAGCGGCGCTCGTAGAAAATGCCCTCGGGGAAAGCGTGTGTCGCGGTGGAATGCAGAAGATACCAGTAGAACTCCTCGACGAATTGGTCGTGCTCACCCCGGATCAGTGAGGCCATCGTGGTGTAGGCGGAGAGGTAGGGGTGGATGGCTGGCTCCTTGGACCCCGTCCAGCGAATGGTGCCCTCGCAAAAGCCGCCGCCGTGCCGCTGGCGCACCTCGGCAAGCAAGGCGCCGACGCGGGCATCTTCTGGTGCGAACAACTCGGTCGGCCAGAGAGTTTCAGTGTTGCCCCAGTGCGTGCCTGCTGTTTCCCAACTGGGCGGGAAATGAGCCACACGGGCGCGCTGCCATGCTGCGTCGATGGCTTTGCGGTAGTCGTCGGCTTCGGTTTGGAATTTGTGAGCGTCGGACTGAGCCCCGAGTTCACGCGCAGCATCGGCAACGCAGAGCAGGCCGCGCAGGTTCCAGAAATCATAACCGACGATGTGATATTTTCCGTCCCAGAGATACTCCCCGTCTGCCACTGCATTTGGCAAGAGACCTGCAAAAGGGGAATCGGCGGGGGTTTCACGCCGCGCCCGCATGGTCCATTCGGCTGCGCGCCGCATTTGGGGGAAGGCGAGCTGAAGCCAGGCGCGGTCGCCGGTGATTTTGTAGAACTGCCAGAGAACCCAGAGAGCTTGGCCGTTGCCGTCGAGTTCGTTCTTCTGAGTTTCGAAATGGCCATCTGGTTTTTGGGCTTGCAGGTAGGAGCCGACGGCTTTGCGCGCGACATTCAACAGGCCGCCTTCCTCCAGTTCGAGCATCTGATAGGCGCCGTCGCGGATGTAGAATTCGTCGTAAAAGCCCTCCCCGCCCTTGAGCACGCCGTGGTCATTGGCAATCAATTGGCAAACGTGAGCGGCGCGAAGTGCCTGGGTCGCTTTCTCGCTGGGCACTTCGATTCGCGCGGCATGGGAAAGAACCTCGCGCCAGTAGGAAACCGTGCGGTCGAGCCAGAGCTGCGGGTTGGCGTTGGCGAGGGCAGAGGCGGGAGGACAAAGCAAGGCTTTGCTCGCCTGGTTCTGGATTTCAGCCGGCTGGAAAGTCGGCGCTATTGCGAACGGAACACGGAAGGAATACTCGGCGCTTTGGCGGGGAGCCAGCGGTTTGCTCCATACCATCGGAGCCGGAGAGTTGGTTGTGAGCAGGTCGAGTTGCACTCGCGCCAGGGCCGGGGCCGGGGTCAGGTTGGTGGCTTTGACACGAATCCAGTTGAGGTAGTTGTCGTCTTCGGCCGGCGAGTCGAATGCTGCTTGCCAGTCTTTAACCGTCGGCAGCGGCGTGGCCCAAAGGGTGAAGGCGTAGCGCACGCCGTCCTCTTCGGTGGCGAGCAGAACGACGGGGAGCCATCCTTCGAGGAGAGTTTTGGTTTGCTTGCGACTGAGCGGAATAAGGCGCGAGCCGCAGGAGAGCCGGAGTTTGGTCTTGTTCGTCAGGAGCAGTTCATTGTCCGGCGTGATGCGGGTGCCCTCCTGGTAGTCCTTAAGTCCAATGACGCTCCATGAGTTTTGGAAGTAATCGAAGGTCTCGGCGCTTACCGTTGGCAGCGCGCGCAAAGCGCAATCGTCATAGGTGACATGGCCTTCGGTATAAGGGCAGTGCATCCGGGTTTCGAGGATAAAACGGGCTTGAACGGAGCCAGGACCGGCTGTGAAGTTCCTGACCAGCCGCGTGTAAGGTCCGGCCTGGGTGGTTTCGACTTTTTCATGGCGGTGAAGGACTTTGCCCTGGGCGTCCAGCTCGAGAACCTGCAGTCCGGCCGAATCATTCGTATGCCGGCCGAAGCCCTTGCCATGGAGGTCTGCGGCGCGCACCCACACTGAGGCGGTGTAGCGGATGCCCGGCTTGATTTCGACGTCCTGATAAACGCGCGTTTGACCTTGGTCATCCGTGTGCGTGCGGATCGCGCCTTTGCCGGACTTGAATTCGGGCAAGCCCCAATCCGGATGTTGAGAGTAATCCGATTCCTGCCACAAGTAGCTCTGCGCCGGCCCGATAAATTCGCACTGCCAGCCGGACAACTGGCCTTTGAAGCCGGGAGCGGCTTTCAGTCCTGCTGCCAGATGTTCGAAGCCGGGATCCGATAGCAGATTGACATCAGGGGAAGGCGCTGGAGCAGACACGGGATTGGCGCCGGCGCCGCCGCGTCCCGGGCCAAGCTCGAGGGCTTGAACGAACGCTTCTCCGCGCATCTGGTCTTCGGTGTGCCGGGTTGCAGCGGCGGTGAAGCGGATTTCGATAACGCCATTGGCCGGTGTGATGTCGTTGAAGACGAGATCAACGGCACGGTTCGCTCCGCCAGCGGTGGCGGTGACATCCAGGCGCTCGACTACCCGCTGGCCGTTGATGCGGATGTCGAAGCAGTTGGTCTGCGGGT
The DNA here is from genome assembly GCA_037130375.1 of Verrucomicrobiota bacterium. Classification (GTDB taxonomy): domain Bacteria; phylum Verrucomicrobiota; class Verrucomicrobiia; order Limisphaerales; family UBA8199; genus JAPLUA01. Next base: position 4,400 of record JBAXTC010000012.1, read on the forward strand.
CCATTCCGCGAGCGGCGGCAAATTTCAGCCGGGCATAATAGTGGCCCGGACCGACGGTGAGGTTCACCCAGAAGTCACGGCCATGGACGCCGTAGCGGTAGAGGTCCGGGTCCGGCGTGTCCTTAACCAGGTCGGCGGCAGGCGTCGTCCACCAACACTCAGCCACCGAGTCTCTGGTTTCACCGATTCGAGTGACCAGCTCTGTGGCCGGACGCCAGGTATTACCGCCCGAGTCGCGCAGGTCATCGCGGCCCGTGTAGCCGAAAACCATGCGCTGGGTGCCGCGCGGGCCTGTGCCGGAGGGGAAATTTGCGACGCCGGTGGCGGCCGAGCATTGAAGGCTGTCGATCCCAATGGTTGTGCCTTTGGAATACGGATTGCCCTCGCCCCGGGCAACGACCCGCAAGGTATGGGTGCCTTGGGGCAGACCGTTTCGATAGTAGAGTACCTGCCGATCACGTGGAGCGGGGTTCCAGCAGTCGATGTGGACGAGCTGTTTTTCACCGTCCAGATAGAGGTCGGCGAGACCTCCGTTTGGGCCGACGGTTCCGATAAGACGAACCTGATTGCCTCTGAAACTCGCAGTGAAGGCACCGTCGGGTTTGTCGCTGACGTAGAATGGGCGAGGGTTGACGGCAATGACTTGCTGCGGGTCTGCCCCCGTCACAACCACTTTCTTCGCTCCGTCATGACGAACGGTGACAATGGCGTCGCCGTTGGGGAGCGTTTTTACGGTGTAACCGTTGGCGTCGAGGTTCCGGCGGCGGGGCAGGGGCCTCCCATCGGCCAGTATTTGCTTGGGGACGAAGGCCAGGCGCAACACTTCGGTGGTGTTGAGTGGGGCATCGAAGGTTGAGTATTCGATGCAGCCTTTGCCATAGACGACGGAGTTTACGACCGCGCTGGAACGTATGAGGTGGTTTTCGCGGTTGGCGCCGAGTTCTTCCGGAAGCCATGACATGGCCGCAAGAACCCACCGCAGCGGCAAGGGATGGGCGATATTCAGCCAGTCGCCGTTGACGATGATGCCTCCATCGATATTGTCCTCGGTGACACCGGTTTCATGCACGTCGTAGGTCTGGAGCACCAACATGCGGCAAGCCAGCTCGCGGGCCCAGGGGTCGTGGGCTTGGACGGCATATTGCGCGAGGGCCGGGGCGACGCCGAGTGGCGAGTACCAGAGCGAGCGCTGACAACACTGGCTTGCCTCCGGGAAGGCCCAGGCGCCGCTATACACATCACCGCGCGATTCCGCGGAGACGCTGCTGTGATTGAGGAAGAGGGTAACCACATTGCGAGCGTCGCAGCGCCAGTTGGCAAAGTCATCCGGGTGGTCGAGCAGGTAACGGGCGGCGTCGGGCGTGGTGAGGCAATTTTGGACGTCGTTGACCCAGTCCCAGAAATAGCGGCCCCAGGTATCCCTTGCCGCCCAGGCAGGCAGAAGTTTGTCTTTCAAGTAACGACGGCCAGCATCGCGGGCGGCGGTGATGCGGTTGTCTCCAGCGCCAGGGTCCAGACGAATCAACTCATCGAGGAACGCGAGGATCATGGTAACACCGCCGGTCTGTTTGTTGTCCTTCCACTTCACGGTTTCGGGGTTGGCATAGCGTGGCCAGGGATCAGCGGCGGGGTCGAGGTTGCAATGTTCTACGAGCAAATCGCCCCAGTGCCTGGCGGCGCTGAGCCATCGGGTGTTGCCGGTGAGTTGATAGGCGCGCAGGAGGGCTTGGCCGGTGGAGGCGCAGAGATCGAGCTGAATCATGCCGGACGGATCACACTTGCCGTAAGCCTTGCCCTTAACCGGGACACTGATGAAGATGCCTGGCCAGGGGTGGTCCGGAGGTGTGACGCAGTGGTCCACCAGAAAATCGGCCATATAGGTCAGATGCGCAATGGCCGCCGGATCGCCGGTGTAGCGATAATAATCGACGAACGCGTTGAGAGTGCTGGTGGCGCGCTGTCCGAGGTCGCCGTTCATCCAGTCGCCCGGGGATTTTGGTGTGATCGTTCCATTTGAAGAAATCTGCCACAGGCTGGTGAACAGGTAATCGGGCCAGGGGGCGATGGCGGTGTTGGTGGTGGTCCAGGGATAGCGTTTGAGGGTTTCAGCGGCGATGCGGACGCGCAGGTCACACTGGCCGTTCAGTCCTTGGTACCAGGGCGCGATGACGCCCTGCGAGTCGTGGCGGGTTTCGTGGGCATAGTAGCGGGGTTGGGTGACGGCGCCTAAGACTGGGGCGGTGAGCAACAGGAGCGCGAGGGTCAAGGCGGACGGCTGAAACATTGCGGGTTGAGATTGCGCATCTGGATTTGCATGGCGAAAGTTGACGTGGAGAAAACATTCTGCAAGGCTGAGGGCGCTTTTCATAACAACAAGAGTAGCAAGACGTGGAAATCAAGAAAGCTATCATTACGGCCGCTGGCAAGAGCCAGCGGACACTCCCTTTGCAAACCCTCGTGGACCGCGACGGCGTCACCAAGACGGCGTTGCGGATTCTGGTCGAGGAAATCCTTGCCTCCGGCATCGACGAAATTTGCGTGGTGATCTGTCCTGGGGATCAAACCGCGTACGCCGCGGCGGCGGGCGGGCAGGGCGGGCGGCTGCGATTTGTCGAGCAGACTTCCGGCCGCGGATACGGTCATGCGGTGGTGTGCGCGCGCGAGTGTGTCGGCGACAGCCCATTCCTGCTGCTGGTAGGGGACCACCTGTACGTCAGCGGCAGCCAGAAACGCGCCGCACAGCAACTGGTGGAGAGGGCCGGGGCCGAGAACCGCGCCGTGTCTGCGGTGCAAGCGACGCACGAAAGCAAGCTGCCCTATTATGGCACGGTGGGGGGCCGTTTGGTGGCGGGGGGGAAGGGCCTGTATGAAATTGCGGAGGTGCTGGAGAAGCCCACTCCCACCGAGGCTGAGCAGCGGCTCATCGTGCCCGGGCTGCGGGCGGGTCATTATTTATGTTTCTTCGGCATGCACGTGCTCACGCCGACGGTGATGGATTTGTTGGAAGAGGAAGTGGCGCGCGCGGGTGACCGCGGCATCCATCTCACTACGGCGCTGGCGAAACTGGCTAAACGCGAGCGTTACCTCGCCTGCGAGCTTCAGGGGCATCGCTATGATATTGGGGTGAAATACGGGTTGCTCGCGGCCCAACTGGCTTTGGCCCTGGACGGTGAGGACCGCGAAGAAGTGCTGAGCGGGCTGGTAGATCTGCTGGCGAAGCGGGCGATCAAATAAAGACGGTCCACCAGTTATGTCCGATCTTATCAGCATCATCACTGCAACAGACCCCGCACGGCGCGACCAATCGCTGGACGCTGCGTGTGCTGAGCTATCGCCGGACTCATTAGTGCGACAGTGCGCTGAACTGGATGCGTTTCGGCGTCGCAGTGAGAACCTCTACGAACGGGTCCGCGCGCTGTTGTTTTTGTACGCGATCCACCGGTTTCATTTGCCGGGGAAGATAGCGGGGGCAGGCGGGACGGGTGCCCTGCTTTCCGGGCGCTCGCTTATTCCGTTCAAGGGTTATGAACATCTTCTCCAGCGCCGGTTTGAAGAGGCCATCGACCATTTTCTAGCGGTGCAAAAGGCGGAAGGGCCGAGCGACGCAATTTCCAGCGCGCTGGCGGCGGCCTATTATCGGCTGGCGTTTCAGACGCTGGCCGACCAGGTGCGGCGGAGCGTCCGTTCGGTGCGGGGCAACCAATGGATGTTCCGCATGGGGCATCCGGCGGACCAACCTTTGCGCATCCGGCCGGAACTGTTGCGGCCAAACGCAGCGGACGGCACGTACCCGATTTTGCGGGAATGCACGCCGGTGCGAATGGACCTCACCCATTGCGGCTGGAGCGATATTTTCTTCCTGGGCATGGATTTTCCTGAAGGCGCGAAAGTGCTGAACGTGTCCATTGACCTCGGGGTCCACGGACGGGACGCGGCGCCGCGCCCACCGGTCGAGGCCTGCCTGCGTGTCATCGAAGAACCATTGTTGCGCCTGGTGAGCGTTGACCTCGGCGCGGTAGCGGACATCACGAACCTGGCCGAGGTATTCGACTTTGCGAAGGACTACCTCGGGCTGCTCAAGGCGGCGGTGATTGCCTCCGGCATTGTGCCGCCCGGAATCGAGGGTTCGGGCCAGAGTCTGGCTGACCTGCTGGCGCGCATGGTGGGAGCAGGGCGAGGGCTGGAAATTGTCAGCAACGTGAACAACATCCCGAAAGGGTCACGGCTGGCGGTTTCGACCACGCTGTTGGCGGCGCTGGTCAGCGTGTGCATGAGGGCGACCGGCCAGGCGGCATCGCTGACCGGCCAGTTGCAGGAGCATGAGCGGCGGCTGGTGCTGGCGCGCGCGTTGCTCGGAGAATGGCTCGGCGGTTCTGGAGGCGGTTGGCAGGACTCGGGCGGCGTCTGGCCCGGCATGAAACTGATTGAAGGTGTGCTCGCCAGTCAAGACGACCCGGAATTCGGTGTCAGCCGGGGCCGGTTGATGCCGCAACACCGGATTTTAGATGAGCACGATGCTTCGTCCGAGACGCGTCGGAGGCTGCAGGAAAGCCTGGTGCTCGTCCACGGCGGCATGGCGCAAAATGTCGGGCCGATTCTCGAAATGGTCACCGAGAAATACCTGCTGCGCTGCGGCGCCGAGTGGAAAGCGCGGCAAAGCATGCTGGGCATTCTCCAGGAGATTTTGTCCGCGCTTCGGCGAGGAGACGTGCATGGCATCGGCGCGGCAACCATGCGCAATTTCGGTGAGCCCATTCAGACCATCATCCCGTGGGCGACGAATTGCTTTACCGAGACGTTGATTGGCCGGGTGAAGGCGGAATTCGGCGACGCGTTTTGGGGTTTCTGGATGCTCGGCGGCATGTCCGGCGGCGGGATGGGATTCATTTTCGCGCCGGAAAAGAAGGCGGCGGCGCAGCAGCGCCTGCAAGACATCATGTCCGCAACCAAGCGCGAGCTGGAGCATGCTCTTCCGTTTGCAATGGAGCCAGTGGTGTATGATTTCGGCATCAACGAGCGCGGCACCTTCGCTGATATGCTGGAGGGCGGCGCGGCGTTGATGCCGCCCGGCTATTATACACTCACCGTGCCAGCGCTGCTGCGGCAAGACCGGCACGCCCTCTCGCCGTTGCTTCGGGCCGAGCTGGATAAGTTTGGCGCAGCCTGCCGCACCAAACCGGAGTTGCGCGGTGTGGTGCAAACGTTGTTTGATGCGATATTGCCGCGCGGGAAGGCGGAGTCGGCGACCGGGCAGACTCTGACCGCGCTCTTGAAGGAGCACGGGTTTGATCGCCTGCAACATGAGCAGATTCGGGCCGACTTGAAGGAAGGGCGGATCGGGTTGGCGCAGAACCGGCTGCCGCCGAACGCCGTGATCGAGGACGTGAAGACAGGCGATGTGGTCGATGCGACCGCCTGGCCCAGTAGCGTAAGCCTCCGGCTTGCGACTGTCCCGGCAAGCTTCCAGCTTGGCGGCGATGCCTCCCCAATCCCAAAGACCCTCTATACAAAACCCGCCGGAACGATTGCGCCTCTGCCGTTTGCCGCTTTCGACAAAAACAGGACCACCAGCATTCACAGCCGAAACCTGCCCCATTGGCGGCAGGAAGGAACAACCTACTTCGTCACCTTCCGTCTGGCCGATTCTCTGCCCGCTTCGGTGGCGGAAGATGTCCTGCGCGAGCGCGACGAGCTTTTGCGCCAGCATCAGCCAGCGCTGACACCTGAACGCCGGGCCGAGTTGGAGGAATTCTATCGGGAGAAACTGGAATCCGAATTGGACAAAGGACATGGCGCCTGTCTTCTCAAAGACGAAGCGAATGCAGCCATTGTCGAGCAGGCGCTCCGCTACTTTGACGGTGAGCGCTATTGGTTGGGGCACTACGTCGTGATGCCCAACCATGTCCACTTGCTTGTGCGTCCCATCATGGGCCATGAATTATCGGCCATTCTGCGCAGTTGGAAGACGTTCAGCGCCCGCGAAATCAACTTGAGAACCGCCAAAACGGGTCAACTCTGGCAACATGAGTCTTTTGACCACATTGTGCGCGAGGAACATGAGCTGGATAAATTCAGCAGCTACATCGCCGAGAATCCGCAGCGCGCCCGACTGCCATCCGGAACTTACCGGCTGGGACATGGAACCTCGGTTCTAGATGAGAATGGGAAAGATGCGGGGCCAGCAACCCAGAGGGTTGCTGAGACTGAAGCAAGCCGGAGGCATGCTCTACCAGCCCCGGACGACCTTCGCGAACTCGGGCTCGCGTCGCTTAAGAACGGGGAAGTGGCGGTGGTTACGCTGGCGGCGGGGGCGGGCAGCCGGTGGACGCAGGGGGCCGGTGTGGTGAAGGCGCTGCACCCGTTTTGCAAGCTGGGCGGGCGGCATCGGACGTTCATCGAAACGCACCTGGCGAAGAGCCGGCGCATCTCCCGGCAGGTTGGAACCTCCATGCCCCACATTTTCACGACCAGCTACCTGACGCATGCGCCAACTGAGGAGTTTCTCCGCCGGCAGAATCAGTATGGCTATGAGGGGCCGTTGCTTCTTTCGCCCGGCAAAGCGGTTGGTTTGCGCATGATTCCCACCGTGCGCGACTTGCGGTTTGCCTGGGAGGAAATGCCGCAGCAGATGCTCGATGAGCAGCAGCAAAAGGTGCGCGACAGCTTGCGGCACGCGCTCATCAATTGGGCGCGCGGGGCAGGGGAAGCGAGTGATTATACCGACAATCTGCCATTGCAGTGCCTGCACCCGGTCGGTCACTGGTATGAAGTGCCGAATCTTCTCCGCAATGGTGTGCTGACGCAGTTACTGGCACAGCGACCTCAACTAAAGTATCTGCTCCTCCACAATATTGACACCCTCGGGGCGGATGTTGATCCCGCATTGCTCGGGTTGCACATCCAGAGCGGGGCGGGCCTGACGTTTGAGATGATCACACGGCGGCTGGAAGATCGCGGCGGCGGTTTGGGGCGGGTGAACGGCGGTGTGCGGCTGGTTGAAGGGTTGGCCATGCCGCGTGAAGAAGCCGAGTTCGCTTTGAGCTATTACAACTCGAACACCTGCTGGATCGATCTGGACAAGATGCTTGCGGCCTTTGCGTTGAACCGGGCTGATCTGGCCGACGATGGAAAAGTCACGGCTGGCATCCGCAATCTGGCCGCCAAGATGCCTACCTACATCACCCTCAAGGAGGTGAAGAAACGCTGGGGCCACGGCCAGGAGGACATTTTTCCGGTCACCCAGTTTGAGAAACTGTGGGTGGACATGACGGCTCTGCCGGAAGTGGATTCGCGGTTTGTCGTCGTGCCGCGACTGCGCGGGCAACAACTCAAGGACCAGGCCCAGCTCGATGGCTGGCTCCGTGATGGGTCTGCCAGCCACGTCGAGAGCTTGTGCGAGTGGAGCTAGCGCTTTTACTGCCGCCGGCGGCTGCGATTTTGCAGGTTCTTGAATCCGACTGACCTGGTGCCCGGATCGGTCGGAGCTTGAAATTTCCCCTTTTCTGTGCGTTCTGTGCGGGTGCTCAGAACGATTCGCAAAGCCGAGTATGCAGAGTTGATAGCGCTGTTCTTCCTTCAGGGAGCGGCGTTGGGCATGTGGTTTGTGCCGCTGAGCACGGTGCTCGATGCTCATGGGCTGAACGCCATCAAGCCGTTTGCCTTTGCGGCGACCGCGCTGGCAGCGTTTGTGTCGCCGCTCATTTTCGGGGCCATGGCCGACCGCCACGCTTCGCCGGTGAAAGTCTTGCGCGGGCTATCGCTGGCCACGGCGGCGACGATGGCGCTGGCCAGCACGGCAATCAAACTCGGCTGGAATCCGTGGCTGGTGCTCGCGCTGATTCAATTGCATGCGCTTTGTTCCTCACCGACGTTCAGCATTGCCTCCACGATCGTTTTCGCGCGAGTGGCGGATGCCCAGAAGGAATTTGGCCCTATTCGCGCGATGGCCACGCTGGGCTGGGTGGCCGGTTGCTGGGTGGTGAGCGCGGTTGGCGCAGACACCTCCGCGCTGGCCGGATATAGCGGCTCGGTAGTGTGGGTTTTGGCGGCGGCGTTCACGTTCTTTCTGCCGGAGTTGGAGACGCCCAAGTCGGCAGAGCATCTGACCTGGCACGAGCGGCTTGGTTTGGATGCGCTTATGCTCTTGAAGGATCCCAACCATCGCGTGGTGTACATTACGGCGGCGTTGTTCAGCATTCCGCTGGCGGGCTTTTATCCGTGGGCGCCGCCGCACTTGCGCCAACTCGGTCTGCAGCACACCAGCGCATGGATGACGCTCGGGCAGGTGACCGAGATCATCGCCATGTTCAGCCTTGGGACTCTGCTGCTGAAGTGGCGTTTGAAGTGGATTTTCGCCTGCGGCCTTAGCTTCGGCGTGCTGCGGTTCGCGTTGAGCGCGTTAAACGGCAAGGTGTGGGTTCTCGCGGGGGTCCTGCTTCACGGATGTTCTTTCACGCTGGTCCTCATCACAGCGCAAATCTATCTCGATCAGCGGGTGGATCCCGCCTGGCGCGCGCGCGGGCAGGCATTGTTGTCACTGATGAACGGCGGCGTGGGCAACCTCTTGGGCTACCTCGGGACGGGTTGGTGGTTTAGCGTTTGCGTTCATGCGGGTGGTTCTCCCTGGCCGCGGTTTTGGAGCGGGCTCGCGTTTGCGGTTGGAATGGTGATGGCGTATTTCCTGACCGCCTACCGCGGAATAGGGTCTGGGATTCGCCCTTGCGTTCTCCGGAACTCCGCGTAATCTTCCGCTAAGAAGTTTATGCCTATTAGCATTTTGCTGGGAGTTGCGGTTGGTTTCGTTGGGTGGTTTCTGGTGCGCTACCTGGTCGCGGGGGTTTATACCGTTAACCAGAATGAACGCGCGGTCAGGACCAGCTTTGGTCGGGCGGAACGAGTGGGTAATGCGACAACCCTCCAGGACCCTATCGCCGACGCTTTGCTTGCCGAGGAAAAGGACCGGTATAGCTATCCCCAGGTGCGAGTCATTCCGCCCGGCGGTCCGTACTTCAAGTGGCCGTGGCAGAAGATTTACAAGGTGTCCGTGGCGACCCAAACGATGAACATGGCCTTTGATCCCGAGAATCCTTCCGCCAACCAGGGCGGCACAGTGCTCGAAGCGGTCACCAAGGACCAGCTCAATACGGGACTCAGCGGCCAGCTCCGGTACCGTGTTTCCGAGAAGAACCTTTATGCGTATCTCTTCGGTGTAAAGCGGCCCATTGTTCACGTCATGGGCTACGTCACTTCGGTCTTGCGCGAGCGGATCGCGAACTTCGAAGCGCCACCCCCGCCTCCAGTCGCGCAGTCGGGCATCGGCGTTCCCACGCCGGAAATTGCGACCGCCGCCATCGGTGTCTCGATCAATGACCTGCGCAAGAATCTCCGCGACATCAACGAGCACATGGACCGCGAGTGCAAATCCTCGGAAGCCCGTTACGGCATCGCGCTCGACGCATCGCTCATCACCAGCATCGACCCACCAGCCGAAGTCGAGTCGGCGCTCGCGGCCATCAACACCGCTTACAACCAGGTCTCCTCGGACATCAGCCTGGCGCAGGCCGGCGCCGACCAGAAGATGGTGCAATCGCGGACGGCGGTTGAAATCGAGACGCTCAAAGCTCAGGCGGAAGTCGAGCCGCTGAAAGCGGTTGCGAGTCAGTTGCGCGAACTCAAGAAGAGTGGACCGGACGCGCTCCCGGCTTATGTGCGGAACGTGCGGTTGAAATTATTCAGCGAGGCTCGACGCGCCATTCTGGAGGTGCCACATGATTGAATTCCTCATCGCCGCCGTTGCCACCTTCATCGGGCTCTTCCTGATTGGGCCCAGCATTTCCGCCTTCTGCCGCGCCTTGGGGCTTTACACCATTGTCCAGGAGCGTCAGTGCAGGGTTTATATCCTCTTCGGCAAGGTTGCGCTCATTCTCGACGAGCCCGGCCTGCACCTGCTCTGGTTCAAACTCGGCTGGAAAGGTCCCCTCGTGAACTGGATTGGCCGGTGCCATGCGCTGGACATGCGGCTCGATCAGGAATACCTCCGCTCGCAGCCCGTCAATTCCGAGGAAGGCGCGCCTATGGGCATCGGCATATGGTATGAGATGTTCATCAGCGATGCGGTTTCCTATCTCTTCAAGAACGCGGATCCGCGTGGCTCGCTCGCCGCCAACGTCAGCAACTCCACCGTCCGCTGCCTCAGCAATCTCAAGCTGAGCAACATGATGGAAAACCGCCACGCCATGAGCCAAACCGTCCGCGCCGAGGTATCACCCAAGTCGCATGAATGGGGTTATCAGCTTGGCTCGGTCTATATCCGCAAGGTGCATTTCCGCGACACGAACATGATCAAGCAGATCGAGGAAAAGGTGGTGAATCGGCTGCGCCAAGTGACCTCGGCCATCAACCAGGACGGCGCAAACCAGGTCAGCATCATCACCAGCACCGCCGAACGTCAGGCCGCCATCGAGTTTGCCAAGGCGGCGGCGATGCGCCCGCGTATTGTGGGAGCCGGCCTGCAAGAGATTGCGCGCGACCCTGACATCTCCCGCGCCATGTTCGACATCCTGGAAGCGCAGAAGATGATCGAGGGCGAAGCGGACATTACACTTATCCCGAAGGGAAATGATTTACTGAAAGAGCTGGCAGCGACTGCCCCGGAAGGCAAAACGACCATCGCGTCTGCGAAGACCTGAGTCCGTGTGTTGCTGAGATGCGCACGAGCGGGTGTTCGACCCAATTCCCGTCTTGACAGGGGGATTCCTCCTCCGGATGCTCAACGCATGCAAGCCCTTGGAGCCGTATCTGATTTGGATGCCCGCCGACAGTCCGGGTCGGGTCTGAGGCACGTGACCATTCTTTTCTCGGATATCGTGGGCTTCACCGTCTTGACCCGGAAACTTGGCGATGTCGAGGCTGCCCGCGTTACCAATCGCCTGCTCACCCTTCAACCCGGCGCTTTGCGAGGATCAGGCGTCACGGGATCGGTTCACGCGCGAGGTCGAACGGACGCAGCAATTGAACCTGCCCGGCGTGGTGCGAATCATAGACCAGCACCTGGATCATCAGCCGCCGTTCTTCGTCATGGAACTGGTCGAGGGCAAACCCGCCGATGCCGCGCTGATCGGCGCTTCGCCCGACCGAATCGCGCGCGTATTCCGAAACCTCTGTGCCACGCTCGACCAGGCCCACGCAGCGGGCGTGATCCATTGCGACCTTAAACCCGGCAACATCCTCGTCCGCAACGACGATTCGGTGATGGTTATGGACTTTGGCATTTCGGTGCTCTCCGGTGCGACTCCCACGGAAAAGTCCTCTTCCACGACTCTGCTCGGCACTCCCGCCTTCATTGCCCCGGAGATGATCCGGGGCGGCCAGCGAGGGGCGCCGGCGGACATCTACTCGCTTGGCGTGCTGCTTTTCAAGGTGCTAACGGGCCGCGAGCCGTTCGTCGGACAAACCGTGCATGACATTATCCAGGCGCACCTCTACGAAGACCCTCCGCCCCCCGCGGCCTATAACCCCGCGGTGGCTGACGGCCTCCAGCGAATCTGCCTCAAGGCCCTCGAGAAAAACCCGGCCGAACGTTACGCGGGTGCGCGGCCGATGACGGATGATCTGGACCGCTTTCTGCGGGGCGAAGTCGTCCGCACCCGGCCGACGGTCTATGACAATCTGCTTTTCCATCGCGTGCAGAGGCACGTCGATCAAATCAAGGAATGGACATCGCGCGGCCTGCTGAACGCCGAGGAGTAGCACCGCTTGCTCAGTTCGTACGAAGGTCTCCAGCGTCGCGGCTTGCCGGCGGTCATGGAAGGACGTTTGTTCCGCCTCTGGCAAACATTGGTGTACGTGGGGGGCTGGGCTGTCATCAACGGAGCTCTGCTTTGGCTGATGCAGCATTGGGATAGCCTCTCTCGCACCGGCAAACTTCTGCTTGGTTCTGTTCCGGCCCTCACCACCTTCGCGCTGGCTGCCATGATGTGGCGGATGGAGCGCTTCCGCCTATTCTTCGTCGCCCTTATCGTCGCCATCCTCGCCACACCGCTTTTGACTGGCGTCTGGATCCATGAATTCAACGTTGCTGCGACCGTGCCAGAGAACCAATTGCGGCTGGAACTATTTCACGACACATCCGACTCCACGAAATTCACGAACCAGCAAATTCTTCTGACCGCGCTGGTGACGCTCGTTGTGGCCGGCGGGGTCATGGCCTTTACTCGCACGACAGCGCACAGCGCGCAGACGCTCGCAGCCTGCGCGCTCTTTTACACCGCCTGCCTGCTCCCGCGTGGGCTTCGACCCGAGGCGGAGCACGACCAATGGGCCAGAATCGCTCTGGAATACCTGCCGTTGCTGCTGGGCGTGGCTGCGCTCGGCGGCTGGCTGCTCCGGCGGCAAGATCGTCACTACCAGGCACCGCCTTGGATTTACTTTGCGGCCCTGCTGTTGCTGGCGATATTGTACGTCCTTTCTTTGCACGGCCTCGAAGAATGGACAAAGCTGGCGCCCGAAGCCCTCAAGCCGCTCTCTTTTCTGCTGCTTTCGGTCGCCGGCACAGTCCTGGCGGTAATCGGTTTGGCGGCAAGAACTCAGCTTCGGCATCGGTGCCGCCTGGCGACGATGACCGTCATCTTTGCCGGGTTGGTGACCGTGCTGCTGGGCTTTGGCGTTGCCGGCTGGGAGAATATCTGGCCTGCCGACTGGCTGCACTTCATGGTCTTCGGCAAGCGAGTGCCGTTCCCGCACATCGCTCTGCCGGTGGCCGCGTTGGTTATTACCTTGTCGGCGTGCCGCTATCAAATGATCGCCTTCCTGATGGTGGGACTTGCCGGGATGGCTTTCTCGATTCACGTGCTCGGGCTTCTCTATTTTCAGAACCTGCCCACCTGGCCCAAAGTTCTGATGAGCCTGGGTGCGATATGCTTTCTGACCGCCCTCTACCGCGAGCTGCGCCGGACCCGTGGCAACAGCATCGACGATGTGGTGATCCAATCGCGCTTATGATCTGGGTGATGGAAGTGGCGGACGCCCTGGCGGCTGGACAAACCGCGCCGGAGAACTACCAACCGCGGACGCTGGCCCCATCGTCAGTCAACAGCGAGTTGATGGCTTATGCCCTGGAAGTCGCTCACCAGGATCCGCGCCGGTTGACGCGATTGCCAGTGTTGGTTCCCATCCTCCTCCAGTTACGCGATCCCCTGCCTCGCCAGATTTCCGTCGCTTTGGACGGCGCCTCTACCGTTACTGTCGGCAGCGATGCAGATCTTGATCATGCCGTTCAACAGACGGTGGCAGCTTTGACTAAAGTGCCCGCTCACTGAGCGCATCGCTGCTGGGGAAGGGAGCATTCCTTGACTTGCGGACCGCGGTTCTTATCATGCATTTGGCACTTTAAACAAAAAGTGAATTTGGGAATCAGGAACTCGCGGATTGAACGAATCAAGCGCGAGGTGAGTGGATGCAAGACCCATTCCTGAGTTCCAGAGTTCCAGATTAAGAACATACACTATGAGCAACATTTGCAATATTCAGGCGCGTGAAGTCCTCGATTCCCGCGGTAATCCCACAGTTGAAGTTGACGTTATTTTGGCTAGCGGCGCGATGGGGCGCGCGGCGGTGCCTTCGGGCGCCAGCACCGGCGAGCACGAGGCGCTCGAATTGCGCGATGGCGACAAGAAGCGCTACCAGGGCAAAGGCGTCACCAAGGCGGTTCAAAATGTGACCGGGAAGATTCTGCCCGCTCTGCAAGGGGTGGATGCCCTCGATCAGTTGACGGTTGACGACATCATGATCAAGCTCGACGGCACCGAAACCAAGTCGAAGCTCGGGGCGAATGCAATTCTTGCGGTATCGCTGGCGACGGCCAAAGCGGCAGCGGAGGCGGTGGGTATGCCGCTGTTTAAGTATCTTGGTGGGCCGAACGCGAAGGTTCTGCCTGTTCCGATGGCCAACGTCATCAATGGAGGGGCGCACTCGGATGCGCCGATTGACTTTCAGGAATTCATGATCGTGCCCAGAGGTTTCGACAGCTTCTCCGAGGGCTTGCGCGCGATTACGGAGACGTTCCACGCCCTCAAGGGCGTGCTGAAGAAAAAGGGGCTTTCGACGGCCGTCGGGGACGAAGGCGGTTTCGCGCCGAAGCTCGACAGCACTGAGGACGCCATCGAAGTGATTTTGCAGGCGATCAAAGATGCCGGCTACAAAGCGGGGAAGCAAATTTTCCTGGCGCTGGATGTCGCCGCGTCCGAGTTTTACAACAGCAACGGCACCTACACCTTTAAGAAGAGTACGGGCAAGACGGTTTCGGGCGATGAACTGATCGAGTTCTATGTGACGCTCTGCGGCAAGTACCCAATCGTCAGCATCGAAGACGGGTGCGGTGAAAGCGACTGGACCAATTGGAAAAAGCTCACCGATAAGCTGGGAGAGAAGATTCAGCTTGTCGGCGACGACGTGTTTGTCACCAACGTGAAATTCCTGCGCCGCGGCATCGAGACGGGCACGGCCAATTCGATTCTCGTGAAGGTGAACCAGATCGGCTCGTTGACTGAGACACTCGACGCCGTCGAATTGGCACAGGAAAACGCTTACACAGCGGTCATCAGCCATCGCTCTGGGGAAACAGAAGACGCGACCATTGCGGATATCGCGGTGGCGACCAACGCCGGCCAGATCAAAACTGGTTCGTTGAGCCGCACCGACCGCGTGGCGAAGTACAACCAGTTGCTGCGCATCGAGCAGCTTCTCGGCAAGAACGCAGTTTACGGCGGGAAGTTCTAACTCTCACCAGCTTTGAATTGACGCCCTCTGGCATCTGGCCGCGCTCGCAAGGGCGCGGCCTATTTGTTGGCCCCGGTCCCTCGGATTGCTGCTGACCTCGGTTCCCAGCGGGCCCAAGCTTCGGTCATACCAGATGGCGTGCCTGGCGTTTGGGCAGGGCAGAAGCGGATTGGCGCGGCGAGACAGAGCGTTTGTCTGCGGGCAACAGGTCTTTCAGAAAACTGGGTTTATCGTGACGCCCGCTGCGCTGGTAATCGCGCCAGATGACTTCGGCAGTTGCCCTCGGGTCCAGCCTCAGATCATCGGTCAGGAATTTGAAAAGCAGCTCCATCAACCGGGCCAGGGCGATGCCGTCGGTGCGACCAACGCGCGCGTGCAGCCATTCGCTCCAGCGCGCGAAGGCCCAGAATGGAGAGAGCAGGGCAGGCGTCTGGCCTGCCTCTACAGACGTCGATGAGCCACTGCTGCCAGTTTCTTCCAATGGCTTTCCCGGCAATGCGCAGTGGGTCAGGCGGGACGCCTGCCCTGCTTTGCTCCAAATGAGGGGAGTGCTGCTGACGAAGTTGCCGCTGTTGCCAACCAAATCCCAATAGCGGGCGAACCGCCGCAGCTTCTGCATGGTGAGAAAATCAATCAGCCGATTCTGTAGAATCTCGTAAGGCGGGTGCGGGTTATAGAGCATCTGCCATTCCGTGTTGTGTCGGACGATGGGTGTGCCGCGCAGCCGCTTGAGAATGCCGACCTGTATCTCCTGCGGCTCGAGCGCAATCAAGCGGTCGAAGCCCGCGGCAAAGCTTTCCAGGGTTTCGCCTGGCAGGCCGGCAATCAAATCGGCGTGGATATGCACTCCGGTCTGGTGGCGGAGAAAGTGCAAGTTGTCTTCGAGACGCCGATAATCCTGGCGACGATGGATCAGATCGGCGGTTTGCTCGTTGAAGGTCTGAACTCCGACCTCGAATTGGAGCGCGCCCGGCGGGAACCGGACGATTATCTCGCGCAGTGACTCGGGCAAGCGGTCCGGAACGAGTTCGAAGTGGAAGAAGTGTCCCGGCCTGTGATGTTCCAGGAGGAACTCGAGGATGGCCTGGCTGACGTTGACGTCGAGGTTGAAGGTGCGATCGACGAACTTGAATTGTGTGACGCCGCGATCGAGCAGGCGCTCGAGGCAGCCAAGCAAAGCGGGTAATGGCGCCTGCCGCACCGGTATATCGAGGGAGGAGAGGCAAAACTCACAGGAAAATGGGCAGCCGCGTGAGGCCTCGACGTAAATAATCCGGTGCGCGATGTCCTGGTCGTCGTAGAGATCGTACGGCAGCGCGAGTTGCGAGAACTCGGGAGCGGTGGCAGGGATTATTTTGGCCGCCGGCCGTTCGCCTGCGAACAGCCGACCGCAGACCTCGGCGAACATCAGGTCCGCTTCGCCGGTGATGACGTAATCGGCCAACTGCGCGATGGGCTGAGTTTCGGTCTCATGGCTGACCTCCGGCCCGCCCACGATGAGCGTGATGTCCGGTCGCACTCGTTTGAGAGTCGCGACGACTTCGGTCGCCGGCGCTACATTCCAGATGTAAACTCCCAAGCCGATGATTTTGGGATTTCGCGCCAGAATGGCTTCGGCGATATCGACCGGGCGCTGGTTGACATCGAACTCGACGATGGCTGCGCGGCTGCGCAGCGGGCCAAGATTGGCGAGCAGGCAGCGCAGGCCGAACGCGGAGTGGATGTATTTCGCGTTGAGCGTGGTCAGGACGATATCGGCCATTGTCAGAGAACTTATAACGGGAGGGGGCACTCCGCCAGGCCGTCGATCTGGGCCAGGACGGGTTGAGATGTCTTGCCGTGTTCGTCCTTCGGGTTGCCGGCGGTCAGTCCAGCACGGATCATGGTCGATGAACTGTCATGGAGGTGTTGACCCGTTCTTTACCCTGGCGAACGTCACGTCGAAGGTTTGTTGCATGGCAGCTTGGAAGTACTGGCCGTATAACTGGTCGCTATTGGGGTCGTAGGTCAGGGTGTAAGTGCTTCCCGGATAGTTCACGTCGCGCAGCTCGATGAAGACGTGGGTTGCCCCTTCTTTTTGGAGCGCCGCCGCCCTCGAGACCTTGATGGGGTTGGGGTTGAAATAGGCGACATCGAGCTTGCCGCTGGGATCAACGCCTTTGATTTCGACGACGTAGCCCCCGTCCGGCCGCTCCCATTTGCCAATGAGCTTGGCGAACTCCGGTTTGACAACCGCCGAGGTCGAGGCGTTCGTTCCCGCGGATTCAGGAACAGAAGGAGCCGGCGGTGCTTCATCCTTTTTGCCGCAAGAAACAGCGAAGGTGCATGCGGCAATGATAGAGAGGGCAAACGCGTTAAATGTCGCGAGAGGGCAGGGGAGGCGCCCATGAGATGGCTGTTGGTTGCCATGATCCGGTGTGATCTCGCAAGATGTCATCATATTCGGCGGCGAGAATAGTCCTCGGCGCGCAGCTATTCAATGCCCATCACGTTTCCCCTCACGTTTCCCGTTGTCAGGACGCGACTAAACGGCTATCAATCCCGACAACATTTATTCTGCTATGAACACCATCAAATACTTGGTTGGGTTGCTCCTCTTATCACAGGTTGTTGCAGTCGAAGGGGCGCGCGCCGCAGTTGGAGCGGTTTATGAGGGCCAGCAAGGGCCAGGGAAAGGCAAACATATCGTCTTGCTCAGCGGCGATGAGGAATATCGTTCTGAGGAAGCCTTGCCTATGCTGGCGAAGATTCTCGCCGTCCGGCATGGGTTCAAATGCACCGTCCTGTTCGCCATCAATCCAGCCGACGGAACCATCGATCCACTGACACTCACCAACATGCCCGGCATGGCAGCGTTGGATTCCGCCGATCTGTGCGTGATGGGCTTGCGCTTCCGCGAGTTGCCGGATGACCAAATGAAGCATTTCGTGGACTACCTGAATGCGGGCAAACCCATTGTCGCGCTGCGTACCAGCACGCACGCATTCAAGTACGATCAGAACAAGCAGAGTCCTTACGCCAAATACGACTGGCACAGCCAAGACTGGCCGGGCGGGTTTGGGCAGCAGGTCCTCGGCGAGACGTGGGTTGATCATCATGGCAGCCACGGCAAGGAAAGCACGCGCGGGGTGATCAACCAGCAATTCAAGGAGCATCCGATTCTGCGGGGCGTGGCAGATTTATGGGCGCCTACGGATGTCTATACCGTCACCAACCTGCCCAAGGAAGCTCGCGTGCTCGTCCTGGGCCAGGTGCTGTCGGGCATGAAACCGACCGATTCGCCGGTTCAGGGCGCCAAGAATAACCCGATGATGCCGTTGGTATGGCTGCGAGATTACACCGGCGAGAACGGCAGGACATCGAAGATCATCACCACGACGATGGGTGCGGCCGTGGACTTGGAAAACGAAGGGCTGCGCCGCTTGCTGGTTAATGCCTGCTACTGGGCGACCGGTCTGGAAACAAAAATCCCCGCCAAAGCCAACGTAGATTACCTGGGCGAATACCAGCCTGGATGGTTTGGGTTCGGCAAGTTCAAGAAAGGCTCGAGGCCGGAGGATTTGGGATTGACGCGGTGAACCATTGGAAATCCCTGAGATGGCGGGTAAGGGTCGGCACAAATGCGGCTGACTCCGTGCCAGTGAGGTGCAAACGCGTAAGATCAGATGTCGAGTGAAACAAGCACATACGACTTGGTTGTAATCGGCGGCGGGCCGGCGGGAATTGCCGCCGCGGCTGCCGGCGTCGGCGCTGGAAAGAAGGTCGCTTTGGTGGACAACCATCACCAGCTCGGAGGTGCTGGAATCAACACCGGCACCGTCCCCGGCAAGACCCTGCGCGAGACGGCTCTGGCCTTGTCCGGATTGAAGGCCCGCCGGCTCGCCGGCGTGGACCTTGCCTTGAGCCAGAGATCGACAGTGGCCGACTTTCTCCGGCACGAACAAAGCGTGAAGGCTGACTTTAACGTTTTGATCACGCAGCAACTGCGGACCGACAAAGCCGATCTCTATTTCGGAACCGCCGCTTTTGTGGACCCGCACACTGTCCGTGTGAAAGCCAGCAAGCTGCGGCCAATGCGGCCGCAGGCCCCCGGCATAAGCGCCGATGCGTTGCTCCGGGGCGAGAGCATCCTCATTGCAACCGGGTCTTCGCCGGTGCGCCCACCGGTCTTCCCTTTCGGCAGCGCGGAGATTTACGATTCGGATACGATTCTGCATTTGGATCGTTTGCCCGAAAGGCTGGCGGTGGTGGGGGCCGGGGTGATTGGCATCGAGTATGCCTGCACCTTCGCCGCCCTGGGAGCGCATGTGGACCTGATCGATGGACGCGAGGTGCTGCTGCCATTTCTGGACGCCGACTTGTCGCGGGCGCTGACGGCCGCGATGCAGCGCGACGGCGTCACCTTTCATTGGAAGGAAAAGGTCGAGGATTGCCGGGCTCGGGGGTCTGCCGGAGTGAGGCTTTACCTCGGGTCTAAATTATCGCTAAACGTCGATGCGGTGCTGGTGGCGGCTGGGCGGAAGAGCCATACCGAGACCCTGAATCTATCAGGCGCCGGCGTAACGACGGGCGAACGCGGGATCATTCTGGTGGACGAACAGCTTCGGACTAGCGTGCCGCATATTTATGCGGCCGGGGATGTCATCGGGTTTCCGGTTCTGGCATCGACGAGCATGGAACAGGGGCGTCGTGCGGCGCGCTGCGCTTTGGGTCTGGAAGTCCGCAGGCAAATTGCGCCGCTTTTGCCGAATGGCATCTACACCATTCCTGAAGTCAGCACCGTGGGCGAGACTGAGGAATCGTTGAAAAAGCAAGGCGTGGACTATGTGGTCGGTCGGGCGGATTACCAAAGCAACGCTCGCGGGCGGATTATTGGCGATCCGGACGGTTTCCTCAAACTCCTTTTCCGCCGGGAGGATATGAAGTTGCTGGGCGTGCATATTATAGGCGAGCAGGCTATCGAGCTTGTTCACATCGGGTTAATGGCGATGCTCTCGGGTGGCGTCGCCGGCATGTTCGTCGAGGTGTGCTTCAATGCGCCGACGCTTGGGGGACTTTACAAGTCAGCGGCGATCGACGCACTTCTCCGCGCGTCGGGCACCCGAGCATCGTTGCCCCAAAGTGGATTCAACAAACCGTAGCCGCCGACGGCAGTCGGCGCTGATCAAATGCGGGGAAGTGCGCCGACTGCCGTCAGCGGCTACAAATCTGGTGGTTCTGAAATCCACGGTGCTCGTTCACCGCCCTGGCGGATGCCTGACTTGACTATTGGGCGAGCTGGTTTGGGTTGAACTCAGGATCAACAATTGGATGCGCACTGCATCCTTGTGGCTTCAAGTTTTCTCTTTTTCTTCCGTCGCCCGGAACTATGCTTGCCACGCATGAATTTGGTTGCCCTCATCACAGGCGGTTCGCGCGGCATCGGCCGCGGCATCGCGCTGGAGCTGGCAAAGATCGGCTGCGACCTCGTCATCAACTACGCCAGCAATGTCTCGGCCGCTGAGGGGACGGCATCTGACTGCCTTTCCGCTGCGCAGACCAGCGGGAAAAAGATTCGAGCCGAGGTTTGCCAGGCGAACATCGGGAACCGAATGGACCGTCTGAAGCTAGTCGAATTTGCGAAATCGAAGTTTGGCCGGCTCGATTTGCTGGTGAACAACGCCGGGGTCGCTCCCGACGTGCGCGCCGACATCCTGGAAGCGTCCGAGGAGAGTTTTGACCGCCTTATCGAGATCAACGTTAAAGGCCCGTATTTCCTGACCCAGCTCGCAGCCAAATGGATGATCGAGCAACGCCGAACAATCGTCCCGCCCGCCTCCTTCGATCCCAAGATTATCACCATCTCCTCCATCAGCGCCTACACGGCCTCCGTGAATCGCGGAGATTACTGCCTTGCCAAGGCCGCCCTCTCGATGCTCACTCCCCTTTACGCTGCGCGCCTTGCGGACTATGGCATCAACGTGTATGAAATCCGGCCTGGCATCATTGCCACCGACATGACCGGGCCGGTGAAATCGAAATACGATCAACTCATCGGCGAAGGCCTGACCCCGATCAAACGTTGGGGCACGCCGAAGGATGTCGGCAAAGCCGTGACCGCCATTGCCCAGAATCTGCTGCCTTTCTGCACCGGCGAAGTCATCAACGTGGATGGCGGATTCCACTTGCGGAGACTTTGATCCGGAGCGCGGAGCTCCAGCTCTGCGCGGTAGAATGACAACTCGCGGCGCTGGAGAACCGCGTTCGTGAACTATGCCTGTTAAGATTGACCACAAACTGACGCCGCAAAGGCTCCTGGATAAGATCAATCGGGTGTTTGATCTGTCGGCGCTAAAGATTCTCAGCCTCGAGAAAGCCTGGGATTCTTCAAAAGGCACCCCGGTCTTCACCGTCAAAGGCAAGTATGCTTCGCGCGGCTGGACCGAGTGGACCCAGGGATTCCAATTCGGCTCGGCCCTTCTCCAATTTGACGCCACCGGCGACGCGCGGTTCCTCGAGCTCGGCCGAAGGAAAACAATCGAGCGGATGGCCACTCACGTTTCGCACATGGGCGTTCACGATCACGGTTTCAACAATATTTCAACCTATGGCAACCTCTGGCGGTTGATGCGCGAAGGCAGAATCCCCTTTAACGACCGCGAAATGGATTTCTACGAGCTGGCGTTGAAAGTCTCCGGCGCCGTGCAGGCGGCGCGATGGACCCCCGCCGATGGCAAAGGTTATATCTATTCGTTCAACGGCCCCCACTCGCTGTTCGTAGATACCATACGGTCCTTGCGTTCGCTTGCGGTGGCGCACCAGCTTGGACATCTGCTGATGGGTGAACGCGACCAGCGGATTTCTCTGCTTCAGCGGCTGGTCGAGCACGCGGAAACCACCGCGCGGCGCAGCATTTATTACGGCGAAGGCCGCGACGGGTATGACCTGCCCGGTCGGACTGCCCACGAGAGCATTTTCAATCTCAACGACGGCAGTTACCGCTGCCCCAATTCTCAGCAGGGCTATTCGCCGTTCAGCACCTGGACCCGCGGGTTGGCCTGGGCCATCCTTGGCTTCGCCGAGCAACTCGAGTTTCTGCAGACGCTGAACGCCGAGGACTTGGGTCTAGCCGCCTCCAACAACCCGCTCTCGTCTGCTCGTGATCTTGATCTTAATCCTCCTCGCGCCCTCTGGTCGCACTCTGCCGCCGCCGTCCGCTCCACCTTCCTTCGCGCCGCCACCGTCACCGCCGACTTTTACCTCGCCAACTCCTGTGCCGACGGCGTTCCTATGTGGGACACCGGTGCTCCAAACCTGTATCGTCTGGGGGATTACCTGGACCGGCCGGCCAATCCGTTCAACCATTGGGAACCGGTGGACGCTTCCGCCGCCGCCATTGGCGCCCAGAGCTTGCTTCGGCTCGGAAACTTTCTTTCCGCCCAAGGCGACAAGCGGAACGGCATGCGTTACCGCCAGGCCGGCCTGACGGTGGCCGACACAATCTTCGGCGAACCCTACTTGTCCACCAACCCCAAACATCAGGGCCTTCTTCTCCACTCGGTTTATCATCGTCCCAACGGCTGGGATTACATTGCCCCGGGCCAGAAAGTGCCGAACGGCGAAAGCTCGCTTTGGGGAGATTACCACGCCCGCGAACTGGCGCTGTTGCTGTTGCGCGAGGCGCGCGGTGAAAAGTATCCGGTCTTTTTTGCCGCACACTGACTTTTCCTGCAAGCGGGCGGCTGCCTCGACGATATGGAATTACCTGCCGTTCATTCTACCAGGGACTGAAGGGACGAAATGCGGCCCTCGATCTCTTTTACGATAGGCAGCGCTCGGGCGAGGGCATTTTGCTCGGTCTGGCCGAGGAACGTTCGCATGATGACGCGGACCGCAGCCAGGGTCTCGCCATTCCGGTCATGCACCGGCATGGTGACAATCACGGAGTCTTTCTCCTTGCCGTAGTAGATTACGGCCCGGTCGATGACATCCTGTTCGACGTGCCCGCCAATCAGCCCAATTTTCTTGGGATCCTTGCTGGCCACCAGCCGCGGGCCTTTCTGCTCATGGCCAGAAACGTAAATTTCCAAACCAAGGAGCCGCGGATATCTTTTCAGTGTTTCAAGCACCACCGCCTGGGCCGGCGGCTCTCGTGGAATGTAAACAATCTTCGTGTTGGAGAAGTAGCTGACCGAGTCGGACTTGGTCCAGAAGCCGATCTTCCCGCGCGCAAACGAGTTGTCAGTCAACATCGGGATCAATTCCTTCCCACCAAGAAGGCAGCGAATCTGGTTTCCCTTGCACTCGATCGACAATTCGTGCCACACCCCGCTGGCGATCTGGACGTCTGCCCCAACCGGAATGCTGCGCTGCCCGTTGACGACTTTGTAAAAGCGGAAGGTATTGCCGAGAGAACTGGCCCGCAAGACGTAGTAATTGGTCTCGTTTTGAATCCGAAACGCGATACCGGCCATTCGTTCCATTGTTCCCTTGACCATTTTGAATCGCGTGGTCAGGGTGAAATCGCCAAAGGTATCCTCTTCGAATATCAATAGGGGGAAATGCTCGTCCGTCGGGTCTTGCGCGAGTTGCGCCAGCACCGGACTCTTTGTGACGACCGGCGCGCGAGGTGAGAGGGGCGCCAGTTGCGGCGGCACTTCATCCAGAATCACCCGCCACTCTCCCGGCTTGCCCTTGCCGGTCACCGTGCTGCGAAACCCAGGCGGGGTCTTGTTGTCGGGCACGTCACTGAAATCAAATTTACGTTCCGCGGCCATGGCCGGCAGCACTAACAGCACCAAGGCCCAAAGGAGTTGATTTCGCATGTCGCACAAGGTTAACAAAAACTAAATGCGCGACAAGTGTTTGTGTGCTGCCGATCTGTTGGCCAACTTGTCCGCCGGAGCGCGAACCACATTTTGACGGGGCGTGGGGTAGGTCTCCGACCTGCCGGTCCACGGAGTCTCCGACTCCGTGCCGGGCCAGAGCAAGAGCGAGAGCAAGAGCGAGAGCCAGAGCAAGAGCAAGAAATCTGCCCCACGCTGCTCCCCAAAGTGAGAATTGCTCCGGGAAACCACCGTTTAACCCGGATTAGAAAGATGAGCGAGCTGGCAAAGCGAGAGGAAAAGTCGGCATCCACTTTAGCCTCAGAACACTGAAGCTGGGGCGAATGATTTGATACCTCGCAGGATTAGAGACTGATACCTTTCTGAGCGGATGGACCGTCGCTTGGCGCAAAGGCCGTTTGATGGCCGAGCGCGCTACGGAAAAAGCACCGCAGGGCCGCTGCTTATACGCATCTTGCACCCGGCGGCGAGGCAAGCGCGACGTGGCAAAAAGCTCCTTTTGGAGCGGCATGTTTATAGCCACAGATGCCACCGGGTCC
>JBAXTC010000120.1:0-14421 GCA_037130375.1 Verrucomicrobiota bacterium
TTGGACAAGCGGGAAGCAGCCTATGCCAAACGTAAGGCGCGGTGAGGTCTGGCAAATTGACTTCGGCCTGGCCGCCAAGGTGCGTCCGGCTTTGGTGCTCGGCTGCGACATTGCTGACTGAAGGATGTCGAGGAACGAGTGAAGCTCTGGCTTGGTTTGACATGAACACCACCGTGCCGCTCCTCGATATGAAAGCGAACTGGATTGCCGCCGGGTGGTGCGGACTGATGGCCGCGTGACCCGAGACCGTCCCGTGCCCGGCCCAGCCGCCCCTCGGCCTCCCCGAGCCTGGCTTGCTGTTGTTCGGCCTGGTCACGAATGCCGCCGGTGGCCTGCCGGTCGCGACGGCATCTTCGAAGTCCGCCAGCGGCAGTTGCCGGGCGCGCAGGAGGATGGTTTTGTCCGCGACGGCGACCTCGAAATGGGCCAGCAGCCAATCGACGGTTTGTTCCGCCTTCGCTTTGCTGGCAGCTTTAGCGAGGATGTAGTAGAGCGTCGTGAACGCGTGGACGGGGAGAACGGCTTGGATTTCTCCGAGCCTTGCCAGGCTCAGAACCTTCGCCGAGTCGTCGTAGTGGGGAACCCGGTTCTGGACGACATCCAGCAAGACGTTCAGGTCGAGCAGCACTTTCATCGGTGCTTGTCGAGGAGGTGTCGGTGGTATTCAGCCTCGGCGTCGGTCTCCGCCGGCACCCGCCCGGTGAGCGCGGCAACCTCAGGATGGATGGCTGGCTGCACGCCGGACTTCAGGTGGTGCAGGTATTGGGCAACGACTTCCGCCGCAGTCAACCCGTGCTGCTGCGCGTACTTCTGGAGGAACTCAATTTCCTCGCTCGGCAAGTTGACTGTCAGTGTGGCTGTCGGCATAACTCAAAAATGCGTATGACCCATCAAACATACCCAAATCCGCCCCTCTGGCAAGCTACCAGGTTTCAATGAGTCTCTTCCAAAACGCCGAAAAACATGGAAACATACACACGTCAAATTCAAGCTGTGAAACCCTTCGGAACCCAGCACTTGACCGCCTTCATGATTTGAATCTTTACGCGTTTCAATTCACCGATCGGGGCGGCATTCAATCAACATCGCAACAGGAGGGTGACGATCTGATGGGGTCGGCAGGCGAAGCTCACTTTCCTGCGGGACAATGGCAGCGTTTCCCCGGCTTCTTCAAGCAGATTGGCCCGTTGAACCTGGCGCACTTCACGGGGCAGCCGTATCGTGACGCGGTGCGACTGGCCCCGTGTCTCGTAGCCGCGGATGATCAGCCCGAGGCCGTCTTCGGAGCGTTTGATTGCAGTGAGCAGGAAATCCGGCGAGCAAGCGATCAAACTGCGGCTGGTGTCTTTGGTTCCCGCGCTGCCCTTGGCCGACAAGCCCAGCAGCGGGGCATTGTAGCTCAGGCCAAACTGCGGCAAGTGGCCCGAGCGCCAACTCCCCGGGTGCGGCAACAGGGCATATTCAAAGTGGTGGGTGCCGTGCTCGCGGGCCAGTTCCGTTTGGGTGCTGTGCTCGTATCCGGGAACGCCCTTTTTGAGCGCGCTCTTTTGGTAGCCGGTGTAGTTGGCCAGCGAGCGGAGCAGCACGAGCTCGAGTCTGTCACCGGCGATCCAATAGCCCGGCGTCCCTCGATTGAGCAGGGCCAGGCCGAATTGGCCGTCAGAGCAGTCCACCCAGGTTTGGGCGGCGAAATGGCCTTCGGGCCGTGCTGTGGCGGCAAAAGGTGTCTCGTACACGCGCTCCACCTTGCGCCAATCAAGCCGTGGCGCAAACGATGTTTTGACCAGAACATCGCCGCCCGAGAAGTCGCGCAGCGTTGTCCGAAAGTCGATTCGGTCCATCTGGTCCCAAAGAATAATTTCACGTTCCAGCAGACACTCGGGAAGTGGATTCGCCACAGTGAGGCGAAGCCCCAAATCATCCTGTCGCGGAACAATCAAAGAGGCCGGATAGGTTGAAGAGCAAATCTCCTGGCCCGTGAGATGGATATCGCCCTCGAGGTTGGGATTTTTCTCCTGAGCGAAAATCAAGAAGTTGCCCGGGCCCGAGAGCAGTTCACGGTTGTGTCGTTTGTCGCGAAGTCGGGTTACATCTCCGTTGCCGGGATTCCACTCGAGGTAATAGCGCGCATTTTCGAGGGAGTTGGGGCCGGCCTTGCGGCGCGAGGCAGATCGCCGAGGGGTGCCCGGGGCCAATCGATAGGTGCGACAGCCCGTGGCAGGAACTTGATCGGCGATAAACTCAATGCCCGGTTTGGCAAGCGGCGCATTGTACGGAGCATCCACCACACGAAAGGCGATGCTCTTGCCGTCTGCGTCCTGCAACTGCAGTCTCGCTACGGCGGCAAGTTGACCGGGCGGGAGAGGCAACCGGCAGAGTTCGCTGCGGGGGAACGACAAGGTATTGCAGACAATGAAGGCGTCCCCTGTCTGCCCGGCGCCGGGCACAATTTCCTGCAGGGAAGTTTCGGCCATCCGCGTGGCTTGCGTGAGCACCGATTCCAAGCGGTCCATCGCGGCCAGGTAAACCGGGTCCGAGTGGCTCCCGCCGATGGTGTCGTGAAACTGCGAGAAGAGCAGATTCTCCCATGCTTGTCGAAGGGCAGCGTGGGGATAGGCATGTCCGGCGATGGAACTGAGGGCCGCCAGGCATTCGGCGCTGTAGAGGGCTTGTTCAGCCGCCCGGTTGCGTTTCTTGAGCTCGA
Source organism: Verrucomicrobiota bacterium (assembly GCA_037130375.1). Classification (GTDB taxonomy): domain Bacteria; phylum Verrucomicrobiota; class Verrucomicrobiia; order Limisphaerales; family UBA8199; genus JAPLUA01. The sequence goes on from JBAXTC010000120.1 coordinate 2,705, forward strand.
TCCGGCTATCATAGGTTCCGCGCAAGTCCTGCACCCGTTGCGGCGGATTGAAATCCATCCGCAATACCGGCAAACGGTCCGGCTGCGCCCGCAAGGCCGCAAAATAATCCAACGCGGTGGAAACGCGCAGGCGCGGTTCCGCGATGCCCAGCTTGCTCAGCCGCCCTGCCACATCCCGGCGGATTGCGGAGCTGTCTTCGGTGGGACGCGAGACATCGGACCCATGAGGGATCAGAGCTTCGAGGGTGTGGCTGTGTTTCACCACCGCACGCACTTGCGCATCATCGAACGAATACCCACCCGCCAGCCAATGCGTCAGGATTCTTGTGCCATCCGGGGACTCGCAATAGAAGTCTGCAGGCAGGGAGTCGATGGGGTATGAGGGTGGAATGTCGCGCAAGAAAACGTAGGAATCAAAGCCGGCCAGGCTCAAGACCTGGGGAATTTGGGGGATTTGACCGAACGTATCGATGAACCAGCCACACCGGGCGCGGACTCCCAGAGTCGCCTGGAGCCACTGCTGACCCAGCAAAATCTGGCGAACCAGCGACTCGCCGCTCGGCTCGGCGACCTCGGGCTGGACGAACATGCCTCCCACAATTGCAAGCCTCCCCTCGATCACCATTTGCTTGAAGAAGGCTCGATCAACGTTACCAAGGCTGTCCCAGTAACTTCGCAGCAGCACCACTTGGTCCTGAGTGAATCGAAACTCAGGATCCCGTCGAAGGAGCGACATGGCCTTGTCCAAAATATCTGCCGTCCACTCCCGCGTCGTGGCGAAGGTCCAATACCATTCCACGTCGATGTGGGAGTGTGGCATGATGTGGAAGGTGCGGCGGCCAGGTTCGCGGTTTGGATTTTCAGCGGTTGGGCTTTTATCCCGCGGCGGCGGCAATTGCGACGAGGCAGCCGGGCACACGGTGCTGGTGGCGATGGCACCGAGGCTGACGCTGCAGCATTTCAAAAACATCCGGCGCGTCACCGGTTGCAGTGGCGCCTCTGACTGCCCATGAAATGTCGAGTGCGGCATGGCGAACATGGCTCAGATGTAAGCCTTTCGCGGCTGACAGGCAATCGAGAAGAGATTTTCCCATCACTCCTGCGGCAGGACGCACAAAACAACGAAACAAAAAGCCCTTGCACAACAAGTTTTCCGCTGATAAAGATGGTTTCAGATGAGCAAGAGTAAGAGCAAGAGTAAGAGCAAGAGCAAGAGCAAGAGCAGGAATCAGTTCTCCTCTGGCCGTGCAGGGTCAAGTCCGGCAGGGCGCGCCAGAAAGCAACTTCCTCTTAGTCCCATCAATCACAAGCAACATGTAACAAATTAAACTGAGACATTATGACCGAAAACAGCAAGAAACAACCGTTATGCACAATGCCCGCGAATTTTGGCAGCAATCTCTATGGCTGGGATGGCAAGAATTGTCATTTTGTGGAAGAGCATGCTATAGTGATAAGTTATTTTACTGATCGAAACAAATTACAGAAGGTTTTGCCGCCGGGATTCACTGCACCGGAAAACCCCTTAATCACGGCTTATTTTTCCATGTGCAAAGGGGTTGATATCATTGGAGGCCATAGTTACAACTTGCTTGGGATCAATGCACAAGCTGCTTATGAAGGCAAAGAAGACAAACAAAGCGGTGTGTTTTGTTTCGTAATGTGGGAAAACAATTTTGTTGCTGTAGCAGGTGGCCGGGAAATCATTGGTGTGCCGAAGTTGGTCGTCGATGTGCAGCCAGCATGGACAAAGAACAACCGAACGGGTTATCGGGCATCAGAAAACGGTTTCTGTTTTGTCGAAGCTGAAGTCAGCAACTTAAAGAAAATGAGCGATGAAGAATGCAAAGAGTTTTCTCGCGCATTGCGGTCAGATTTTGATACCGGTTCTTTATGGATGAACTGGAAATATATTCCATCATGCAACGGAGAAGGCGAGCCTGATGTGAGCTACATCGTTGGCGTTCCGGTTGATTATTATTTTACTGAAGCCTGGACCGTTGAAGGTAAAATTGAGTGGCACCGTTTGCCACCAGAAATAGGTTACTTCTCGTGGCGTGTCGTAGAAGGCATTATGGATTTGCCAAATTTGGGTTATCAATCAGCCTATATTGCCAAAGGTCCAACTTGCCTGAGAATCCATAAAAGCAGGGCATTAAGATAACTCACCGCCGAGACCGGCCATCTGAGATTTACACCCCTCACAACGCGAAAGCCACGCAGATATAGCGGGAAATCGCTGATTACCGTCAGAAATCTTCCACAAATCGATGGAAACTAGTGATCCCACCGGTCTGCGCCGGCGCGCCCAAGCCCGCTTGCAGAGCCAGGCGACGCCCCTGAAGGTTCCTGGCTCAGCCAACGATCTGGAGCGGCTTCTCCTGGACCTGCAAGTCCACCAGGTTGAACTGGAGATGCAGAACGAAGAATTGCGGAATACGCGGGCGCGAGAGGAAGCCTCGGCTGCGCGCTACCTCGACCTCTACGACTTCGCTCCCGTGGGTTACTTTACCATGGGACGCCAGGGGGAGATTATCCAAACCAATTTGGCTGGGGCTCGCCTGCTCGGAGAAGATCGCGCTGCCTTGGTCGGGAAGCGTTTCGGTATCTTTGTCTCCGCAGCAGATCGTCCGGCCTTCAACAGTCACCTTCAGCAGGTCTTTACGGCCAAACCTTGTCAGACCTGCGAGGTATGCATCGGGACGGAGGGCGAGCTTCTGCGCTTCGCGCACATGAAGACTACCCTCGCCCGCGATAGTCAGGAATGTTGGGCCGTGGTGGTGGACATTACCGAGCGGAGAAGAGCGGAAGCGGTATTGCACAAGCAGGCGGAGGAAATCCTCGATCTCTACGACCATGCCCCTTGCGGTTATCACTCTTTGGACAAAAACGGAGTGATCGTGCGCATAAACGACACCGAGCTTGAATGGCTGGGCTACCAACGCGAGGAAGTGGTCGGGAAGATGCAGTTTTCCGAGCTGCTGACCGCCGGCAGCCGCGAGGTCTTTCGCGTGACTTTCCCACGGTTCAAGGAATCAGGCGTTCTGCGGGGTTTGGAGCTGGATCTGATTCGCCGGGACGGCTCAATACTATCGATCCTGGTCAACGCCAGTGCCATCTTGGACAGCGATGGGAACCTCGTGATGAGCCGAAGCACGGTGAATGACATTACTGAGCGCAAGCGGGCAGAGGCAGCCCTGCAACAATCCGCCCGTGCCAACGAACTCTTGCATAAGAGCATCCTTGCGCTCAACGGCTGCGCCGATTTTGATTCCGCCTTGGTCTGCTTGCTGCAGAAAGCGATTGAACTCGGTGGGATGGACTGCGGTGGGGCCTACCTCATCGAGGGCCAGGAAGCCGTGCTCCTGCACCAGATAGGTTTGGATCCCGAGCTTGCCGCGAAGGTGGCTCGCCGGCCGTTGGATACAGGCTATATAAAGGCGGTCTTGGAGCACTCTCACGAGGTGCTCGACGTCGTCAAACAGTTTCCAGAACAGAATTATTTGGGCCAGGCCTCTGGACTTCAGCACGTGCAGTGCGTCGCCCTGGCTGCCGAGGGGAAACCCTATGGTTTTCTCATCATCGCTTCCCGCCGCCCCGAGCCGCCGACTGTCGGCCACCTCGAACTGATCCGCATCCTCGCCCTGGAAACTCAGTCTCTCTTCTTGCGCATTGGGGTTGAAGAGCGGCTGCGATCAGTCCAGGAGGCAATGACCGAGGGGATCGTCTTTCAAACGGTGGACGCATCCATCATCGACTGCAACCCGAGTGCGGAGAGGATTCTCGGCTTGAGCCGCGACCAGATTCTGGGGCGGACATCGATGGATGCGCGTTGGCAAGCAGTGCGCGAGGATGGGCGCGTGTTTTCGGGAGAGGAGCATCCGGCGGTGGTAAGCTTGCGCACGGGCCAGTCCTGCCGCGATGTGACCATGGGCATCCATCTGCCGGACGGATTGCAGCGATGGATCAGCATCAACGCCGAGCCGATGTTTAAGAGGGGACAATCCCGCCCTTACGCGGTCGTTGCCACTTTTGCTGATATCACCACGCGCAGGCAGCATGAGGGTGCGGAGCGCCTGCACCAGGCCCAGAAGATGGAAGCTATCCGCCATCTGACAGGAGGCATGGCCCACCAGTTTAATAACATCCTTGCCGCCCTGATGATGAGTCTGGAACTGGTCCAGATGAGCAGCCCTGGGGCCGATGCTGGCGAGCTAATGAATGAAATGCTCAAGTTATGTCAAAGGGCTGCTGGCCTGATTAAACAGTTGCTGGCCTTCAGCCGTCAGTCGGTGATGCGCTGTCAATTGATGGACCTCACGGCAGCCGTCTCGAAGCAGTGCAAAATGCTGGAACCCCTCCTCGGGGAGCGCATAACCCTGCAGTTTTCCAGCGCGGATAATCTGCCGTGGGTGAACGCGGACAAGGGCCTGGTTGAGCAAATTGTCTTGAACCTCTGCCTCAATGCGCGGGATGCGATGAAGAATGGGGGACTGCTCCGTCTTCGCCTGGCAGAGGCAGAAGTTGGCGCTGAACAGGCCAATCTTCATCACGAGGCACAGCCGGGAAAATACGTGTGTCTGTCGGTCACCGACAGCGGCTGCGGCATGGATGATCGAACCTTACAGAGGCTCTTCGAGCCATTCTTCACGACCAAGGACATCGGTCAGGGCACCGGCCTGGGGTCGGCTGAGGTCCGCGGGATCGTTCAGCAGCACGGTGGTTGGGTGGAGGTTGAAAGTTGTGTGGGCAAAGGCAGCACGTTTAAGGTTTATTTGCCCGTGCCGGCTCACGTCCCTGCCCGACCACCGCTTCCCCGCAAGGCAAAGCCCGTGGGCCAGGGGACGATTCTACTGGTCGAAGACGAACCTGGAGTCCGCAAGTCGGCCCGAAAGCTTCTTGAACACGCCGGTTACGTGGTTCTCGAGGCGGCCAATGGTGTCGAGGCCCTGGCCCTGTGGCAGGAACACCGGGCGAAGATCGACCTGGTTTACACCGACATGGTGATGCCTGGCGGTTTATCTGGCAACGATCTGGCGGAACACGTTATGGCAGACAAACCTGGCGTGAAGGTGATCATCACCAGCGGGTATAACACCGAAATGCCGGACCTCAGCAACCTAACTGAGTCCTCCGTAATCTACCTGCCCAAGCCATGCTTGGGGGCAACCTTGATTTCACTGATCCAAACGTATTTGCAGCGGACATGACAAATACCCGGTACGCTGGCTAGCAGGCGCAGTTCGCACAGGACGGCGTTCGAGTGAACGGGGCATCCCGGTTGTATTCAACGGCAGAGCTGATCGACTGGATGAACGTATCGAGAACAGTCATTGCAGCGTCTCCCTGATCTAGCCCAATTGTGTGGCCGTTTGGAAAGGGTTTCGGCGAGCTTGGGCGGATAGAGGGTGAATCCCCGGAAGTGCGGGCCGTATTGGACGGGAGCTTGGGTGCCTTGACCGCCAAACCCGAGACGCGACATTGTTTGATTTCGGGTAACTGCTCAAGTCCGAGCGTTGGGCAGATGTCCGGTCCAATGCCTTGTTAGGATTTGAGCCAGCCTTGCGGAACTTTCAGATGAATCCCAAAGGGATTCCGCCCCAAAGCCCCGGGTTGCGAGCCGCGAGCTACCCTGGGAAAAGCGGGTGATGTCGGCCAACCCCAACGGGGTTGTGGTCCGATGGCGTAGTGGGGACACAACCCCGTTGGGGTTGAAAATCGCGCGGACGCCAACCCAGGGTAGCCTCGCGGACTCGGTTGCTGGGCTGGAGGACACAATCCCTTTGGGATTGCAGAACCACCGGGCTTTCCGTCGTTCCTTACGGCAATGGCCTCGGACAGAATAGCCGAAAGGCATTGGGTCAAATTCTAGCGGCATTGGGCCTCCGGCCTGCCCCACACCTACACAGTTACGATTTCGGCTTGGTGCCCGGTCGCGGTCAGGCGCATGGGCGGCTGAAGACAGGCAACAATTGTCTGTTGCCACTGCGCACGCCATTTGATAGGGTGGCACCATGTTTGGTGAGACCAAAAATCAATTCTCCCCCGCCCGCGCAGCGCTCAGTACGAGCGGGCGCGCGAAAAGCAATTTCCTGTCAGTATCATGATAAGCCAATCTGCAGACAAGCGTGCAGGTGACGAACGCGAACTTTTCGTATTGAAGTTTTCCGTAGCTCTCACGATGATCTATGGCAGCGCAGGTGTCACGATTGCAATTATATGCGATTCCATGACATTGATGCTTGATGGCCTTTACGGCATCGCTGATATCGCCATCGCTCTTTTTGCTATTGCAGTTGTTCGCAAGATTCACCTCCCGCCCAACGAAAAGTACAATTTTGGCTATGCAAAATATGAACCATTCATGACAGCCGTAGATGCCATCCTGATTATTGCGATATGTGCCGCCACGATCATTGCAAGCATCCAGGATATCCTACATCCCGAGCCTATGGACCGTATTAATCTGGCAGTCATCTACGCATTTATAGGTTGTCTTGTCTCTATGACGTTTGGGATGTATATGAAGAGAGTGGGGAGACGGTGTAACTCGAAGATATTGCTTGTAGATAGCCAGTTGTGGATAATTGAAGGCATAATCAGTCTCGGTGTTTTTGTGGCTTTTGGTCTCTCGGCGTACATCTCCACCACCCACTGGAAGGGGTATTCTTCCTATGTCGATCCGATCACATGTATCATGCTTGCTACTGTTCTACTTATAAAACCTATCAGCATCATACGCGAGAGTTTTTACGATCTGGTGGATGCAAGCCCCAAGGAGCTTAAGGATAAGATTGTAAATATAGCATCCGTATGTGCAGTTGAACATCAACTGAAAGGTGTGAAGTCAGTAAAGATGCGTAATGCAGGCCGGCAGCTATTCGTAATAATGCATTTTCTAGCAGACAAGTCTCTCATGCTTGAAAGTACAGGGACTGTTGAGCAGAAGATTGTTGATAAGGTTTCAAAAGCGCATCCCGAAGTTGATGTCACGGTTCATGTCAGCGCACGGTAAGTATTTTGTGGGGGTGGGTCGAATTGAGGATTGAACGCAAAGGGCAAAAGTCGCGAAGGCGGAGATCAGGAACGCAGTTGAAAGTCGGCGCACTTTTCCTCAATCATCGGTGTTAGCGCCGACTGCCGTCGGCGGGTACGGTTTGTTGAATCCACCCTGCTGCGACCAGCCAACCAGCCAATCAGCAAATCCGGGATTGACTCTGTGAAGGGCGCTGTCACATTTGATGTGTGAGCCGCGACAGTTGCAACGACCGGGCACAAGCGATAGGGGGTTTCCCTCTTAGAGCACAGGCTCAGGTGGTGGACCACCCGCTAGGCGTTGTGATCCCGGACTGCGGCTTGGTAGTTTTTGAAAGCCGGCCGGTCCCCGGCCACGCTGGCCAAGTCAAAGGGGCCGGTTCCAGGTTTTACTTGGGGATCACCGGTCATTCACGTTGGGAGGGTGGAGGCAGGAGCTACTTTCTCGGTCCTGATACCCTGTTTCATATACCTGCGGGTCAAACGTATCATCAATCGGATCTGCCGGATGACCCATCGACCGTCTATTCCATGCATTATCGGACCGACCTGCTTTCGCCTGCACTCAACAGCCAACTGATTTCGTTGGGGATGCTTCGGCTGGATCTCACCACGGTCACGGTCAGCCAAGCGCGCGTTTTTCACTCGATTTTTCAGGAGATGCTCTTTGAGCAAGCCGCCTGCCAGGAGGGTTGGGAAATGATTCTGCGTTCCCGGTTGATTGATTTGGCGGTTCGGACCCTACGGTTGGCTCGACGGCGAGGCCGGAATGATCTTCCGGCATTTGAACCGAGCAGTGACAGCACGGAGCGCGTGGCTCGTTATGCGCTGAGTCTTAAGTCCCACTTTTTCCGTCAGGAGAGCATTAGTGAGGCGGCGTCGGCTGTGGGTTTAAGAAGGCGGCAATTCAGCGATTTGTTTCGCAAGGTCACAGGAAAAAGCTGGCGTCAATATATCCTTGGCTTGCGCTTGAACCATGCGGCGGGATTGCTGGCTGAAACCGACCATGCGGTGGTGGCGGTGGCATTTGAGTCTGGCTTTGACGATCTATCGTACTTTAACCACAGCTTTAAGGCGGCCTATGGTTGTTCTCCCTTGCTTTACCGCGGGCAACGGCAGGTTCGGATTACCGAAGAAACACAAGGTTCTTCCCGACGGGCGCAGTCGTGTGAATCCTCTCTTGGTTTTAAGGTCCGCGGCATCAAGGGGTGGTACTGGACGACGGACCAGTATCTGGAAGAGATTCCAGTGCTGGCTGACCTCAAGATGAACTTCTTGATGAATTGCACTGGCTCGATGATGATCTCCCAGCATGGGCAGGCATGGTGCAATGAATGGTGGAAGCCCATGTCGGAGGCAAGAAAGCAAGCCTGCGGCAAAATCATCTGTATGTGTCGTGATCATCAGATCGTGTTTTGTTTCGCGCTGCACCCGCAACTGGCGTCGCCACGGCCTCTGGACCCTGCGAATGCCGGGGATGTGGATCAATTCTACCAGCACTATGACTGGGCGCAAAGCCAGGAGGTCCATTGGTTCAGCATCCACATGGATGATACGGGATGGGGTGTTGGCGGACCGGGTTTGGGAGGCGCTTCCCACGCCAATTTTGTGAACACGGTTTTCGGCCGGCTTCGAGCCCGGGACAAATCCGCCCAATTTGTTTTCTGTCCGACGATCCATTGGGGAGACGCGACCAATCGAGAACACCGGGAATACCTGGGCGCCCTGGCACGCGAGATGCATCCGGACGTTTACGTCTTCTGGAATGGGGACAACGTTGTGACGCCGCGTGTGACCCGCATAGCCGCGGAGGGATACAAGAGGGCCATAAACCATCGCTTGTTCCTGTGGGATAATTATCCAGTCAACGACGGCAGCCCGACCCTCCATCTAGGACCGGTCAGCGGGCGCGAGGCTGACTTGTGTGAAGTCGTGGATGGTTATTTGAGCAACCCCATGCATACACAAAACCAAATCAACCGCATTCCCTTGGCCACCTGCGCGGACTATGCGGTTGACCCTCGGAATTACAATCCAGGGCGTTCGATTGGGAAGGCCATTCTTTGGCTGGGAAAGACCATCGAGCAACAACGCGTGCTCAAAGACTTGGTGGAGGCTTACCCCGGCTTCATCGTAGCCGGTGGAGGCGGCGGGACGAATCCCGTGCGGGGGAAATTCGGCAAGCTCCTGGTCGGCCAAGACTCGCGGTCAACGGCGCAGGACTTCATCCACAATATGGAAGACATCCATGCGCGCCTTGTAACGCGGTTTCCGAAAAGGTTTTCGGCGACCAAGAAAACGGTTGCGGAGGATATTGACTGGATGAAACGGCAGGCTGGCTGAGGATATCCCTACCACCACACCCAATTCACATCGGGCGGCGGACTGGAGGCCCAGCCAACAATCTGGGGCGGGAACTGGAAAAATGCGACATGGCCGTCCCCGAAGAGCATATTCTGCCGTCGCTGGCCCTTGTAATTATGCCACCAAGATGCCGGATTATTGACGTCATAGCCGTTATTCTCCCATTCGTGGTCGCCCTGGATGATTTTGTTAACCGGACGCACTGCGACGCGGCTGGCCTTAATGGGCACGGTTGCCAAGCCTTGGGCTCCTTGTTGTGCGCGCATTCCCGGATCCGAATCGGCCGTCACGTGCTCCGTCCGCCACGCATCCATATCATTCTGTGTCGGATAACTGTTCCCGTAGCCGGTGAAGCAATTGGAGCACGCGTAGTTTGCATCGCCTTTATCGGAGGGACAACGCCAGGTTAAAACCGCTGGAACATATCTGTTCAGAGGTCGATTTGTGTAATCAGTCGTCACGCCGATAGAATGGGCGACGAAGGTATCGACCGAATAATTTCCCTTCTGGCCGCCTGCTGCATTCCAGCCCCTAATGAATGGGTAACTTTGATTGTTATCATCAGCATACATCATCCATCCCAAGCCAATTTGATGTTGGTTGCTGACGCATTGGATCCGCTGGCCCTTCCTTTTGGCGCTGGCCAATACTGGCAGCAAGAGGGCGGCGAGAATGGCAATGATGGCGATCACGACCAACAATTCGATGAGGGTGAATCCTTGCCCCGTTTCCTCAGGATCGTGCTTTCGGTCCCGCGCTTGCTTGTTTTTGGCGATCATTGGCATACGACGTTTCAGATTGGTCCAGCTTCTTCGCGTCTAAACTAGCTTACCGCTGATCGCGTGTCTTGGTCAAATGGGCGACGCCATTTGGGTAATCGGGCGGAGGAGAGGCGCGCCAGGGTTCGCCCAAAAGACCAACACGAACCGCCCAATAGACCAAGACGGAATCCACCACGAGTGCCATGATGCCACCTTAGATGAACCGCAAATAACTTAACACTCATACGAAACACAACACTATGACTTCATCGAATCAACGCCCAGTTCCTCCAAGCGGCCTTCCGGGTCGAAGTCCCATTCCCTGTTTTACAACCGTGAAGGCCTCGCGTCAGGCGGCTATCCGCCCTTCTGCCCTGAGACGGTTCAGGAAATCGTGGGCCATGCTTGCCGCGGGGGTCACAATCCTCTGCTTTGCGGACCCTGCCTTGCGGGCAGCCACAGTGGCCGACTGGAAAGTCGACGCTGCAAATCCGGCAATTGACTCCTCTGGCAACGGCAACACTCTGACGCTCAATGGTAACATCACCTTTAGCAGCGATGTGCCCACCAACGCGCCAGGATCTACCAACAGCGCCGTATTCGACGGGGTTTCGTATGCGCAGACAGTTGGAACTTTGAATCTCACGCCTTACAACCAGGTTACCATCGAGTGCTTCGCCAAGTATGCGCCCAACAACGGCCTACAGATGTTTTATGCGCAAAACAACGTCAACAATCTCAATGGCGCCTTTTACTTTGACGTGAACGAAGCAGTCGGCCAGCTAAAGGTGGCCCAAAGGACTACGGGAGGGAACTTCGAGACGGATATGGCTCCCGAGCCCGCTGACGGAGGTTGGCATCATTACGCAGTGACGATGGACGAGAGCGGCGCAAGTCCGGTCTTCAATATCTATGTTGACGGCTACAAGGTCGATACGGGTGGACAGGCGGGCGGACTTTATCCCTTCATCAACGACTATTTCACCATCGGCGCATTTCCCCCCTCCTTTGTCTTTAATTATCTGGGTCTGATGGGTGAAATGCGGGTTTCAAGCGGCATTCTAACTCCCGCGCAGTTTTTGATTGGTGCTCAGCTCCCCGAGATCTTCATCAGCCGGCAACCCCAGAATACGGTTGTCGTGACAAACAGCCCGGCAACGTTCACGGTTGTCGCAACTGTGCAAGGTGGGAACCCAACACCAACATTGCAGTATCAATGGCAAAGAAATGGCACCAATATAGCGAGTGCTACGAATCTTAGTTACACTCTGCCATCTCCGACTCTGAACGATAATTCAGCCCAGTTTGACGTTCTGCTTTCAGCTTCAGGGGCAGCGTCAGTGACCAGTTCCAATGCGACTTTAACCGTCGTAGCGAACGCCGCTGTGGCCTTCTGGAAATTCGACGCTGCAAATCCGGCAATTGACTCCTCTGGCAACGGCAACACCCTCACACTCAACGGCAACATCACCTTTAGCAGCGACTTCCCCACTAACGCTCCTGGATCTACCAACAGCGCCGTATTCGACGGGGTTTCGTATGCGCAGACAGTTGGAA
>JBAXTC010001200.1:0-1682 GCA_037130375.1 Verrucomicrobiota bacterium
CTGCCTTCGCGGACGCAGCGCTCGTAGTGATAGGCGTCGCCCTCAAGGTAGAAGTCTTCCAGCAGGCCAATCTCCCGGTTCACCCGCGTGATGGGCTCGATCAGATCGGGGAACTTGAGCAGGGACTTGAGGCTCAGGTTGAACCAGTACAGAGAGGTGATGCGATGCGCCAGCGCATGGTAAGCCTGCGCGCGCAGCTCCGCCGGCGTCGGCGACGCGCGCTGGCGTCCGCCGTAGCTGTCCCAGCTTCCGGCGCCCTGGGACCAGTAGGCGATGGGCCGCGGGCGATTCAGCTCCCGCAGGGAACGCGTCATGTCACCAATGGTTTCGAGCGGCGCGCCCCAACGGATCGTTTGCCCACCCCAGCGATCGTACTTGCCCCACGCGTCAGGCGCGGGCGCGCAAACCCGGTAGGCATCGTAGTGCGGAAAGTCTGACAGGCCGGCGTAGAACCGCCAGATGCGCTCTTCGCTGTGGGTCACGGTCGTGGGCAGTCGCGTCGGCTGGTAGGGCGCCAGCTTCCGCCAGACATCCATCGGCGGCACTGGCCGGCCGCCGCCGTATTGCGGTTCACCGAGGAATTCCACCGCGTGAATGCGCGGCAACACCGCATCGGTGTCATAGCGGCGGAACGGCTCCAGCTTGTTGAAGTACTTGAGCGGGTAACGGGTGTAGAGGCCATCCGGTCCGGAGCGGTCGGTATAACCCGGCGTTTCCGCGATGTGCCCGGTGTTGAGGTGCATCCGCCGCATCGTCTTGAGATACGGCTCGCATTGCAGCGTGTTGCTGCTGCCGAGGCGCGACGCCACCCAGCCGCCGCTGAGGTCAAATACCTCGCGCTTGATGCGCAGGTGGGCCCAGAGCGTGAGCGGCTGCGCGCCCGCCCGGGATAACCGCACTTCGAGCGCGGTGTAGGTGAGCGGCAGACTGCCGGTGCCCACCCGCGCCCCACCATGGTCGCCGGCCGGAATCGTGGCGTTGGCTGGGAAGGTCACGAAGTTCGTGAGCCACGGCTGCGGCAGCAGCACGCGCCACATCGAGTTGTCTTTCGGCAGCCAAAGGCGGCAGGCTTCCAGGCGCAGGGGCCCGCCGGTGTGATTCGCGATGTGGTAGATGAGCGAGTTCGGGAACGGATTCGTCGGGTAGCCCAGGAACGTGACCGCCGAAAGCCACGCGTTTGGCTTCGCAAACTCGAGCGGGATCTCCGTGCCGTTGAGTGCGAGCGTCGCGCTCGTATCCGCACCCCACGCCGCGCGCTTGCCGTTGAACGACCAAACCGTGAGCGCGCCGGCAGGCAGCATCATTGGCGCATTGCTCCAGGCACTGGGAAGATCGTGCCACGCCCACTCGTCCGCGGCGAGCAATTCGTCCGGCGACTTGCCCCGGAGCTGAATGGCGGTGTCCGGCGGGAGCTGCAGCTCCGCGCTGCCAGCGTTGCTGAGGAACAACTCGACCCGCGCGCCAAGGCTGAACTCCGGCTCGCGCCGATAGCGCATTTCCTTGGACTGCACATGCGGCGTGACCGTCAGCCCCTGGAGCTGGAGTTGGTTCACCCCCCCGGCAACGAGCGGCGAGCCCAGAACCAGAAAGACAGTAAATGCGAGCAAGGCGGTCTTCACAGACAATAGGACTTTAGTTTAGAACTGACATTCCAACACATGCCAAAGGACTCGGGACTATTA
>JBAXTC010001201.1:0-1670 GCA_037130375.1 Verrucomicrobiota bacterium
GACCATTGCGGCGGGTGTCCCACGTTTTTTCCTGCACGGTCAGGAGTTTGTAACCCTCTTCGGAGTTGCGGATGACCTGGGCCTTCTCCAGGGCGACAATGGCTTGCTCGACCTCGGCCAGAATCGAGCCGGATGCCACGGCCGGGTAGAGGACCGCGGCGAGGTTGTGGGCCGTGCGCGGCAGGTCCTTGACTGGCTCAAGCAAAGCGATGGCCTTGGCGACCTTGAGGGCCATGTGCTGACCGGGGAGGTTTCGGGCAACCTCGCCAACCTCGCGGCTGACTTCGCTGGGGAGGAGGTTACCAAGGTAGAGAAGCTCGTAAACCTTGTCGAGGGTGACCAGGGCGCCGATGTCGGCTTCGGCCAGGCGGGTGCGGGGATTGATCATCAACTCCTGGGCCTGTTTGATGATGGTGCGGTTGCTGCCGCCAACGTGGCGGTGGGCACCGCGGCGGAGGCGAAGCCCGGCGACGATGTCCACGGAAAGCTCGATCTGGTAGGGAACGTAGGGGTAGAGCCGGATGAAGGGGTCGCGAGTGATCGTAGTGTCGCGGCTCGTGCGCTCCAGCGAGGCGAATTGTTTGAGGCGGCCTTCGTTCTGGTCGTAAAGCTCACCAAGAACTTTTTTGGCATCGGCCTTCTTCTCCAGCACGCGCCTGGCGGTGATCTCCGCAATGTCCGACTGCTTGAGGTCAACGGTGACCCGGAAGCGATCGAGGAGACGGGCGAGTTCGATTTTCTTCGAGTCGAGGGCGTTGACAACTTCGTCAAGTTTCTCTTGCGAGGTCACGATGATCCAGCAGGGGGACGGGGCCTGTTTGTGCTCGACGCGGTTCTTGCTCTCGACGCCAATGGCTTGGACAATGCCCATGAGGTCGAGCATCTTATCAATGCTGCGGGAGACGTATTGGCCAACTTCGTCAATGATGAAGATGAGGGCGTGGTCGGGGAGGCGGCGGGCGGTGAGTTCGAATGCGCGCCGGGCGAGCTTGTTGGGGTCAATGTCGGCGCGACCGCGACCGACGCTGTTCACGTAGGAATCGGCGGTAGGGTAGGTTTTGGAATCCAACCCGTGCAGGGCGGCGCTGGCTTCATTGAGGGCCAAACCAAGATGGCGGCGCTTCTCCCACGGCTGGCCGTGGAGCTGTTTGAACATTTTCAGGAAGGCGTCGAGCTTGCCGTCACCTTCGAGGGTGATTTCCAGCTCGGCCAAGTCGAAGTCCTCGGCGTAGTCGAGTTCGCGGAGCAGTGCCTTGTAGATGATTTCGGTCAGACGCTCGTTGGCCAGGCGGACGCCGCGGTCCATGGAGACGTCGAAGATGACGGCACGGAAGGGGACGCGGGTGGTGATGGAATCGAGCAAGGCGGCGATCTTCGGGTCTTCGAGCTTGGCTTTGAAAAGCTCGGAGGCGGTCTTCGCGCCGACTTTGCGCGCCGCAACCGTGTAGCCGAGGATTTTGGCGAAGAGGGATTTGCCAGAGCCGAAGAAGCCGGAAACCCAGATGCCGATGCCTTCGCGCGGGCTGGAAGGGCCGGAGGCGATTTCTTCGTAAACGCGGGCGTATTGCTCGCGCAGGTAGTCGGTGGGGATATATTCCTCCAACTCGACCAACACGGCTTTTTCGTCGGCCTGCTCGACCTTGATGACCTCCTCGATGGTGCGGTCGATC
>JBAXTC010001202.1:0-1667 GCA_037130375.1 Verrucomicrobiota bacterium
GTGGACGAGCCCGAGGAGGCCAAATGCATCCGCATGATGCGCGCGGTGGTGGCCCCCTTCGAGAAGCACCACAAAGTGCAGGTTCTGGACGAGGCCATTGAGAATGCCGTCAAATTATCTCATCGCTACATCGCCGGGCGCCAACTACCGGACAAGGCGGTAAGCCTGATTGACACCGCTTCGGCCCGAGTCGCCGTCAGCCAGCACGCGGTGCCGCCGGAAGTCGATGATTGCCGCCGCCGCATTCAGGCCCTCGATACCGAATTGGGCATCCTCGGCCGCGAAATCGCCACCGGTGTGGACCATCAGGCCCGCGTCGCCGAAATCAACGACAAGCTCGTGAAGGAAAAGGAAGCGCTGGCCGTTTTGGAAAAACATTGGAACGAGGAGAAAGAGTTGGTCGCCAAAATCCTCGACCTGCGCTTCAAATTGCGTGCCGCCAATAGTAGCGCAGGCGTCCCGCCTGCGAGTGGGGCAGGGGTTCCGCCTGCCGGTGGGACAGGCGTCCCGCCTGTCCAGTCCGCCAAGGTCTCCATCTCGTCCCCCGCTTCCCCGCTGGCCGTTTCCCCATCGACACCCGACACTCGTCCCTCTTCACCCGCCCCTGGCAATGGCCAGTTGACACCCGAAGAGCGCGACAAAGTGCTGGCCGAATTGAAGCAGCTTCAGCAACAGCTCAAGCAATTTCAGGGCGAAACCCCGCTGATTTTTCCGAGTGTCGATGCCAACGCCATCGCCAGCGTTGTCGCCGATTGGACCGGCATCCCCGTGGGGCGCATGGTGAAGAACGAGATCGAGCAGGTTCTTGGCCTTGCGGACATCCTGGAGCGCCGTGTCATTGGCCAGCGCCACGCGCTGGAAATGGTGGCGCGCCGGGTGCATACCAGCCGCGCTCGACTGGACAATCCGAACCGTCCCATTGGCGTCTTCATGCTTGTAGGCCCGAGCGGCACCGGTAAAACCGAGACCGCGCTCACCCTCGCCGAGGCCCTGTATGGTGGTGAACAAAACCTCATTTCCATCAACATGAGCGAGTTTCAGGAAGCCCACACCGTCAGCACGCTCAAAGGCTCGCCCCCCGGCTACGTCGGCTACGGCGAAGGCGGCGTCCTCACTGAAGCCGTTCGCCGCCGCCCCTACAGCGTTGTGCTGCTGGACGAAGTCGAAAAAGCGCACTCGGACGTGCATGAAATCTTCTTTCAGGTCTTCGATAAAGGCTGGATGGAGGACGCCGAAGGCCGCTACATCGACTTCAAGAACACCATTATCATCCTGACCAGCAACGCCTCGCAGGAGGTTATCATCAGTATGTGCAAGGACCCCGAGCTGATGCCCAATGCCGAGGGTCTCGAGAAAGCCATGCGCGGCCCGTTGACGAAAGTCTTCCCCGACGCCTTGCTGAACCGTTTGGTCGTGGTGCCGTTCTATCCCATCAGCAAGGAAGTTCTGCGCCGCATCATCAAACTTAACCTGTCGCGCGTCGAAAAGCGGGTTCTGGAAAACCACCGGGTGCCGTTCACCTACGACGAAAGCGTGCCCGAACTCATCGGCCAGCGTT
This sequence comes from Verrucomicrobiota bacterium, assembly GCA_037130375.1. Taxonomy (GTDB): domain Bacteria; phylum Verrucomicrobiota; class Verrucomicrobiia; order Limisphaerales; family UBA8199; genus JAPLUA01. The sequence continues at coordinate 1,559 of JBAXTC010001202.1, forward strand.
GCAGCGAGTTGGAACGTGGCGCCCGCATGGTGGATGCCCTCATCACCAACAACATGCTGCCGGAGATCGGACGCGAGTTCCTGACCCGCCTGGCGGCTGGCAGCGAGAT
>JBAXTC010001203.1:0-1654 GCA_037130375.1 Verrucomicrobiota bacterium
GAGCAAGACGGTGGTCAGCAACCCCTTGCCGGCATCCAAATCCTCAAGCTCTAGTTGGGTGCCAACGAGCGCTGGGGAAGTGGGGTGCAGTTTCCAGCAGTAGGGCTGCTTTTGGACGGGCGGTCCCAGCTTGGCAGCGGCCTGATCCGGTCCAAACTGAGGAGCGGCGAGGGCCTGAATCAGATCGAGTATAAATTGAAACCAGTTCATGAGAATCCTTTCCGGCCAGTAACCGGATCATGGGCCAGTGGGGAACAAACCGCCCGCAGCATCGCCTGCGCGCCAAGCATCCTGTTCCTCGGGAAGAGCACGGTATTGCTGATAAGAGGCAGCCGATCCGCTGGCATCTCCTAGAACCCCATTGCGATAATGTCGCCGGTCTCCATAAACGGACCGGTTCACATTCTCACCCATTGCTCCCTGGGCCGTGCCTCGAGCTGCGGGGTCACTCACGGCGGCTTCCCCAACGCGCTGGGGCATGCCCGTTTCCCGCGAAATCTGCTCGGCAGACTGGCCTTGGCCCGCGCGGTATTGAGCGACGTCATACCACTGCTCGCCATGCCTGCCTTCGTGATAAATCGTGTTGGTCAGATTCCGAAACCGCTCCGCAGTCATCGGCCCGTTAATCAGGTCGCGGTTAACATCAATCCTCCAGTTGCGGAAACTTAATTGGCCGTTGGTGTTGGGATCCGCGAAGCTTGTGGGATTCAAACTCAAACGCGGCATGCCCGGAGGCAATGCGGCATTGATAGCATCCTCCATAGCCGCCAACCGTTGTTCAGGCGTCAGGGTTTCCCATCTCGCGAAGACCGTGCTCATCGCCGCCGCATAAGCGGCCATCGTGACTGCGCTCGCCATGCCAAATCCAATATCGCCAATCATCACAGTCGGGCAGCCCATCACGAAGGGATTAGGCGGTCCAGCACCCACCAAAATATCCATCTGTCGGCAAGCTTGCAGATAGTCGATCAGCACGGTGGTGCTTCCCAACAAGCAGACCTCCGGACCGTGGGGGGCGGGGGCGGGAGGTGCCACCGGCAACGGGCAGATGAAAATATCCACGCTTGCCCGCCAAGCCGGTAGGAATCCAATTTGGACGGTAAGTGACCCCGGCCCGGGGACGGCTGGGGGTCCATGAGACGTGGGATCAAATATGCGTGCGGCTGGCGGCATTATTCAACACTCCCAAATTTATAGAGATCGCTTTTCACGCTTTGCGGATATTGGTCAAACAGGTTAATTGAGTTCAATGGGTTAAAATGTGTTCAACTTCTCGCTGATTTCTGACCGCTCTTGGCGTCATCGGCCTTGGTGGGTTCAGTCGGACTGGCCTCTTTGGCATCCTCGGGGGCGGCTGGGCTGGACCCGCTGCCGGACCCGGCGGCACCGCCACTGTTGATCAAAACCGTGGTTCCCTGGATCGTAACGCCAGTCGGGCCGATATCAATGAATCCACCCGGACCCTTCAAAGTCACCTGCATCCCTCCTTCGATCACCACTTTCATCCCGGCTTTGAGATGAATCTCCTGGCCGGCATCCACGGCGTATTTCATTCCCGCTTTGACCTGCTCGTCGCCTCCGACCGTCAGTGATTGGCCGCCGTCCACCTTCTCCTTGCGGTCGCCTTTGGCATGCAGATGGCTGTCTTTCTCGA
>JBAXTC010001204.1:0-1653 GCA_037130375.1 Verrucomicrobiota bacterium
CAGCTTTGCGGCGCGCGCAGCCAACTACTACGTCAACGATGCCAGCACCAATGGCGACGTGTTCTGTTCAGCCCCTGGTGCGCTGGCGAACAGCGGCCTCTCCTCGAATGCCCCCGCACTTTCTTTGGGCGCCATTCTGGCCACCAACGCCTTGGCGCCGGGAGATACTGTGTTCATCGACACCGGGAACTATACCAATGCCACCACTCCGGTCATCGGTCCGGGCGACAGCGGGAGCCAGGTTGGCGGAGTGGTCACGATCAAGGGGGCGGGCAGCGCCAGGACTTTCATTTACGGTGGTGACGGCTACGGCGTCCAGTGCCTCGGCGCCGCGTATGTGCGTCTTGACAGCCTCGCCTGCCGGGGCGGCGCGCAAGGCATTCGCGTCGAGGAGAGCCAGCACATCCAGGTGCTGAACTGCGACGTCGGCAGCGCCGGCAACGGCATCATCATCTCCGGCGGCTCGGACAACCGGGTCCAGAACTGCGTCGTCCATGACAACGGAGATCGGGGCGTGGTGGTTTCCTCGAGTCCATCGGTCATTATTACCGGGAACCGCATCTGTAATCAGATCAGTTCGGCGGGGCCGCGTCACGGCATTGATCTTTCCTACAACTGCAATGCCGCCCAGATCACGGCCAACATCATCACGAACAACTTCGGCCAGGGCATCCGTCTTTATTCCTGCTCCACGCCGCTATTGCAGGACAACCTGGTTGCCAACAATGGGCAGGAAGGCGTCTATCTTCAGTCGTGCAGTTCGGCGTCCGTGGTGAACCACACCATTTGCCAAAACGCCGGCGGCGTGCGGGGCTATTACTCGCCTTCGCTGACGCTGAGCGGCAACCGCATTTATTCCAACAACGGGTTCGGCATCTACGCGGAAGCCGGCGCCATCATCGGCTCGTGGAACCTGGTTTATCTGAACACGGGCGCGGGGCTGACTTTGCTCAACTCGCCGCAGTCCACGGTCGAGAACAACACGTTCTATCGGAACACGACGGTGAACCTCCGTCTAACCGGCACACACAATAACGTTCGCGTGGCGAACAACATTCTTTCGTCCTCCGGTTCGGCGCAGACCTGCATCCAATTTGACACCATGGGGACGAGTTGGCTGACGGACTACAACGATTATTTCGTTACCAACAACGCGGTGATGTGGAACTGGAAAGGCCCGCGCTACTCGCTGGCGGCGTTGCAGAATTACTCGGGCATGGAACGGCACTCGATTGATCTCGATCCGCTGTTCATTGATCCTGACGGTGCCGACAATCAACCGGGCGGAGACTTTGGCGCGGACGACAACTTCCATTTCGCCGCCAACAGCCCCGCGCTCGACGCCGGCGATCCGGCCTCGAACTTCTCGGCGGAGCCGCTCCCCAACGGCAGCCGCATCAACCTGGGCAATTTTGGCGGCACGTCGCAGGCCGACACGTCCGGCAGCCAGCGCGTGCTGCGGTTGCTCGCGCCGAACGGCGGGGAGATTCTTTTCCGCCGGGGAGTCGTGCGCTGGGCGGCCACGGGGCCGTGGGCCACCAACGACATGGTGACGATCCAATACTCGGCGAACGCCGGCGGCAGTTGGACCACGGCGGCGAGCGCCGGCGCGCTGAACAGCGCCAACGGATTCTATGGCTGGGATGTCTCGGC
>JBAXTC010001205.1:0-1648 GCA_037130375.1 Verrucomicrobiota bacterium
CCGAAAGGCATGACCTCCGAAAGGCATGACCTCCGAAAGGCATGACCTCCGAAAGGCATGACCTCCGAAAGCGTGGCGGATATTGAGGATTGCTTTTCGTGGTTGCTTTTTTGCTTCTAATCATCGTCGGCGGGCTTTGGCTTCAACGGGAGTCAGGGAAACTTCGTCGTTTTGCACTTCAGAGTCTTCGCCAACTTGATGCCGCGCTTCGTGCAGGGAACTCGTGTGACCTCGTGAAGTTGGTTTCGCATTTCCGTCCCAATCCCGCTGCCCCTCTTGGAAAATATGGATGAGGAACAAAGGCTATGAAACCTAAGAAGCCAACTGAGAAGTCAACTGATGCCGCCGACCTGCGTCGCCGCGCCCAAGCTCGCTTGCAGAGCCAGACGCCGCCCCCGAAGGTTCCTGGCTCAACCGACGAAATGCAGCGGCTCTTCCTCGAACTGCAAGTCCACCAGATCGAACTGGAGATGCAGAACGAAGCACTCGAGGAATCGCGGGCGCGGCTGGAAGCATTGGCGGCGCGCTACATCGACATCTACGACTTCGCTCCCGTGAGTTACTTCAGCCTGGACCTCAAGAGGAAGATTATCCAATCCAATTTGGCTGGTGCCCGCCTGCTCGGACTCGAACGCTCACGCTTGTTGGACCGCCGCTTTGACGCCTTCGTCGCCAGCGCTGATCTTCCTGCTTTTAGAACTCTGTTGACCAGGGCCTTTGCGAGCCAGCCACCGGAAACCATCGAAGTGCGGCTTGCGATCAAAGACAAACCACCACTCACGGTTCTCCTTCAGGCCTGCGTCTCAGAGGATGGGCTGGAAAGCCTACTCGTCCTGATGGACATTACGCAGCGCAAACAGGGGGAAGAGGCGCTGCGCGGAAGCGAAACCCGCCTGCGAACGATCACCGACTCGGCGCAGGATGCCATCCTGATGATGAACCCGGAAGGCGGCATCTCATATTGGAACCCGGCCGCCCAGCGCATCTTTGGTTACACGAGCGCGGAAGCCATCGGCCAAAACCTCCATTCATTCCTCGTGCCTCCGCGTTATCATGAAGCACACCTGTCCGCCCTGCCGAAGTTTGAGCAGACCGGACAAGGCTCGGCGGTGGGTAAAACGACCGACCTGGAGGGGCGGCGAAAAGACGGCCAGGAAGTCTCAGTTCGGCTATCGCTCTCCGCCATCCAAATGGAGGGTCGTTGGCATGCCGTGGGTATTCTGCGCGACGTCACCGAGCGGAAGCGCGCGGAGCAAGAGATCAGGCGGCAGGCGGCCTTGATCGGATCCCTGCTGGATTCCATCCCTGACATCGTATTTTTCAAGAATACCGAGGGGATTTACCTGGGCTGCAACCCCGCCTTCGCCGAGTTCGTGGGCCGGCCAAGGAACGAGATTGTCGGAAAGGCCGACCACGACCTCTTTGAGAAGGAGATTGCAGGTTTCTTTAGGGAACAGGACCAGCGGATGCTGGCGAGGCGCGAAGCGCGGCACAACGAGGAAATCATCACCTATCCCAGTGGCCGGAAAGCGCTGATTGACACTCTCAAGACGCCTTATTGGGGGCCGGACGGAGAACTCATTGGCGTGCTGGGCATCAGCCGCGACATCACGGCCCAGAAACAGGCCGAGTTGAAGCTGTGGCAGAC
>JBAXTC010001206.1:0-1631 GCA_037130375.1 Verrucomicrobiota bacterium
CGGCAAGAATTGATTGCGGCGGCATTACAAGAAGCCGGGGAGTAGATGGACAGCAGCCGGGGCCATGCTTGTTCACCGGCGATTGGCTGCCATCTGCTGCGGGAGCAAACAAACCGGCTGAAAACATGACAACCTCAAACCGGAGGTTGGAACTGGAGTTATGCGCATCGTGCGCTGGCGTTGGCATTCTCATGGGCGTGTCGCCAATGAAGGAGGATATGTTTGAGGCTTTTGGAGGTGCCCATTTGCAGGCGGGCGGCAATCCACTTGATGGGCAGGGTCGTTTCCTTTCTCACCCGTGCTGCCATCGCCTGTTTGCCTGAATCATTCTTCAGCCGGGAGATCGCTACGCTTCGGTCCAACCCAAGCCTCGCATCGTGCGCGGCATGGTCCAAAGCCAGCGTCGCTGTCTCAATTGCTGCGGATGCGCGAAACCTGGGGTTGCATCCTAGTGCGGGGGCTGACCGATCCCATGCTGAGATCTTGCTGCAAGCGGTGGAGGCGAAAGCCAATCTGGCGGCGAACGTCTTCGGGCAAGGCCCGCAGTGGCGCCTTGGCTTCGCCTTTGATTTCCCGATTCCGTTCGATCACAAGCTTGCCAGTTTCTCTTGCAGCGCGCCGATGGACACCGCCTCCGCCTTCTCCGCCAACGGATAACATTGCTTGCCCGGATGCACCACCAGCAACTGATCCAGCTTCAAGTCGGTCAGCGCGACATGCATGGATTTGGTCATCCTCACCGCGTCGGAGTATTGGACTGGTGAAGAGCCTGCCTCCGGCAGAGCAGGATGCCGTGTGCCGCGCGCTGGTGGGCCGGCGGAAACCCAAGCAAACATCGTGGCAGCGGACGCCAGACGGTGGGTACTACAATCCGGACGGACTGCCGGACGATCATCCTTTCTTCAAGATCCTGGCCGAAGACGAAGCGGCAAGTTTGATCTTGGTGACCCGGAACGTGCGGCACTTTGACCATGTCGCGGGGCTGCAGGTGGAAAACTGGTTCGAAAAACCGGGGGCAGCGGATCAAAGCGAAAGCTGAAAACGCAAAGGCAGCAGGGCGCACCGCCACCAGGCTGGTTCGCTCGCTTTGCGTTCTTGCTCCGCAGGGTGAAGTTTCGGCGATCATCTTCAATCCTCCACCTCCCCACCTGTAATTTGAACGCCCCCACGCAAGCGGAGTTGTCTTTCGTGTTGCTGCGGTGAGCGTGCGTAGCCGCAAAACTTCCCGGCGGGCGGCTTTTCCAGGGTGCTGGGATCAGACGGGGCAGCCCACGGGGAGTTGATGTCACCCACCCTGGCTCCTGCAAGCGTTTTATAGGACAACGAGTTTCTGCGGTGGAGGATGGCCGTCTTGAGTCCCCGCTCCGCGATGTTGTCCAACGGCGCGCCTGGGACCGAGAGGAAACGGGTCAAGGTCTCCCAGCGCTTAAGCATACAGCAGGCGTACACCAGTCCCACAGCAAAAGTGTCCTGTTGTCCACTTTCAAGACACTTTACCTCTCTTTTTCTGGCGAAAATGGGGTGGCTATGACTAAGCCTATTTCGGCTTCGTTTTCGGGTGCAATTGGGGTGATTGAGACTTGCGGCCGTCGGATTGGGAGTGAACCCCGCAAACGAGTAGTGCGGAAAGG
>JBAXTC010001207.1:0-1623 GCA_037130375.1 Verrucomicrobiota bacterium
GCCCAGCAGTCGCACGATGCGATACTGCCCAAAGCGGGTGTCGATGCTGAGTGATGCGGGAGTGGTCATAAAGGGATGGCATGTAGTTCAGTCGCGCCTGCTGCCCGGCCCGCCAAGCTCTTCCGCGCTGAAACAGCGTTCCTCCGGGTTGTTCTTGATGCACTCATTCAATTCCTGAGGTGTTGGAGTTCACGCAGCAGCGCCGGGAGCGGCGTGACGGTGATGGCTTTGCCCACCGGATAGGCCTCGCGCACCGGGGCCACGACCCAGGTGGTTTCCGGCCGCAGATCTCCGATGGCGCGGTGAAAGTCCGCGGTCAGGTCCGGCGCCGAGGAGGCTTTGCACTCGATGGCCAGCCGGCGGCTGCCACGTTGCAGCACGAGGTCACATTCGCTGCCGGCGCTGGTGCGAAAGAAGAATGCCTCCCATCCGCCGCCCAGCACGCCCAGCACCTGTTCGATGACGTAGCCCTCCCACGAGCTGCCATAGACCGGGTGGCCGAGCAGATCGTTGTCCGTTTCCAACCGCAACAGGGTGTGCAACAAGCCGGCGTCGCGCAAATAGACCTTGGGTGTCTTCACCAACCGCTTCTTGAGGTTGGCTTCGAGCGGCGGCAGGACGCGGAGCATGAAGGCCCGCTCCAGCAGGGACACGTAGCTTTGCACCGTCGGGTGAGTGACCCCGAGGGCCTGCCCAATCTTGGAAGCATTCCAGAGTTCGCCATGGTAATGAGCGGCCATCTGCCAAAACCGGCGCAGGGTGTTGGCGGCCACGGTGACGCCCAACTGGGGCAGGTCGCGTTCCAGAAATGTGCGGATGAATTCCTCCCGCCAATCGCGGCTGGCCAGGTCCGATTCCGCCAGGAAACTCCGCGGAAAACCGCCCCGGCGCCAATGGGCGCGCAGCACCGCGACATCGTCTTTTGCGGCCATCGCTTCCGGCAGCAGAAAGGGAGTCAATTCAAGGTAACCAATCCGGCCCGCCAGGGATTCGGAACTCTGACGGGGCAACTCAGGTGAAGCGGAGCCGAGCACTAACAACTGGCCGTTCCGTTGGCCGGCGTCCAGCACACTGCGCAGAACCGGAAACAACTCCGGCGTCCGCTGGATTTCATCGAGGCAAACCAAGCGCCCGGCGTTGGCCGCGAAGAACGCCTCCGGGTCGCGCAGACGAGCCAGATCGGACGGCCGCTCCAAGTCCAGGTGCAGCGCGTTAGGAATGTCACCCAGCACCTTGCGCGCGAGGGTGGATTTGCCACACTGGCGCGGGCCGAGGATGGCCACGGCAGGGAACTGGCGGAGCCACTGCTGAACCCGGCCCTCGAGGACGCGCAGAATCATCTGTGCAGATTGAAAGGAATGTTTACGATTTGCAAGCTCAAGCGAGCCGGCGTCACACTTTCACTTCGGCTAATCAGAATAAAGCTCGCGCAGCAAGCCTATCCGCAGCAGGCCGGAGCCGCACACCGAACACCGTTCCGGCAGGACGGCGGCGTAGTTTTCATGACCGTTCGAGCATTCGTATTTCATGACTTTGTTGGTTTCAAGAGCTAAGGAATGTCCAGCCTACGGAGACAGGGTGGTTTCAAGAAATCGTAGCCGCCGACGGCAGTCGGCGCTAACA
>JBAXTC010001208.1:0-1622 GCA_037130375.1 Verrucomicrobiota bacterium
CAAGCGGGAAATCTCGAAGTCAAAGTCTGCGACCCAGCCGGCATCGCAACTTGACAAAACCTCATGCGCACTCCGCACTCCGCACCCCGGATTTCCTCTGATGCCCCTCGACCTTACATGGAACTGGCGATCCCCCACTATTTCGATTGACGGTGGGCGACTCGAAAGCGAGAAGGCCGATTTTACCCGCGGACTGGTCCTGCACTCGCGCGGGCAGCGGAGAGCCTCTTGCTTGGGGAGAACGCGCCCATGTGGACGGAGAAGTCAAACCGAACGAGGCCAAGTGCCTTATTGACGCCCTCCACTCCAACCCGGTCAGGTCTTCCATGTCCGACATCCTCAACCGCCACCCGTGGAAGAGCGAAAAGGACACCGAAATCGACCCAGCCACCTGACAATTCTCCCAAAGTTGAGAGTGCTTTCGCAAACAAGCGCCATAGCCCTATGAGCACTTTGCGTGGTTTTGTTTGTGAAATGACTCTCAACTGCCGTCTCATTTTGGCTGGGTCGATTTCGCCCACAGGTGGCTGGTTCGAACCGCCCCCTGACACCTGGAACGTCTTGCTGCCGGTCGTGGATCGATTTCCAAAGGAGCACATCATCCGCTACAATTTGGCCTGTTACGCGTGTCAGCTTGGGAATCTGAAACAAGTCCGGGACTGGTTGAAGAAGGCAATCAAGCTCGCCAACACGAAAGATGTCAAGCTGATGGCGCTGAACGATCCTGACCTGGAGCCATTGTGGAAGGAAATTGGGGGGATTTGACCGTTACCAAATCATCAACAACCTCCCAACCTACCGCGCTGATATCACTGGAGTCTGTTTCGTCGAAGGCGCACTGCCTGCCAGTTTTCAAGTTGCGGAAAGCACCGCACGGCAACGGGGAAAATGTGGACAACCCCAAAACGTTCCTTCCACGTTCGAACCTGACTTGGCTGTTCTGAGCAACATGGTGGCCCCGCATTTCGGGCAAACGGGAGCCCGACCCGAGGATCCAGTCGGCCTTCCCACCGCATGCTCAACGACCGTGGTTGCCGCAACAGTTTTAAGGTATGGACCAAGCAGAGCTTCCACGTCCATTGGCGCGTAGGTCGATTTGACCGCTACCCGGATCAGAGGCAATCCGGCCACCGCGGGAGCAATGTATCACGTGATGAATCGGGGTGAGCGCCGCGAGGATGTTTTCCAGGACGACGAGGACCGGCAGCATATTCTCTCCACTTTGGGCGAGGCCTGCCGGACGACGGGATGGCATGTTTACAGAACCCAGATAAAAGGAACGCACAGGGACGGCATGGTGCGAGAGGCAAACCGTGAGGCAATGGACATGCCGCCCCTAACGGGGTTGGACCATCCGCAGGACGCCCCGTCTATAAACATGCCGCCCCTAGCGGGGCTGGACCGATCGCAGCACACGCCCGGTCTATAGACAAGCGGCCCCGGGACTGGGCGTGGCTAATCTCGCTGGTTTTGCCCATATATCGTTGGAGCGATCCATCGCCTGGAATGCGGTGGCGCGGCAGGATGCGTTCATTTCCGCTTCCGCGGTCGCCACGCTCTTTACGGAAACGATGAAGCGGAGTAAATTCACGACAGATGTGCAAAATATGCCGAAAGCGATT
>JBAXTC010001209.1:0-1621 GCA_037130375.1 Verrucomicrobiota bacterium
GCGAGCGCGAGGCCATCGCGCTGGCGCTGGAAACGAACGCCGACTTCCTCCTCATCGACGAGACCGACGGCCGCCGGACGGCGGTCCAGAACGGCGTTCCCGTCAAGGGCACGCTTGGAATGCTCGAACACACAACGGGATGGTGTTGGGACTGGCGTTTTCGCCCGATGGCCGGTTGCTGGCCAGCGGTGGCAACGACCAGACCATTCAACTCTGGGAAGTCCCTTCGCTCACCCGCCAGGCCACCTTGCACGGGCATCTCAACGAAATCCACGACCTGGCCTTCGCCTCCCAAGGCGGTATTTTAGTCTCCGCCAGCACCGATGGCACCGCCAAACTGTGGAACTTGGACGTCCTGGAATCTCGCCGCGAGGGCTGGAGCGTCCCCACGAACGCCTCGCCCCTCGCGCCGCTGCCCGATGGCAGTGCAATGGTCACCCTGGACGGCGTCAACCACCAGACCCAGTTGAGGAATTTGACGAATGGCGCCCCGCTGGGAGCATGGCCGTGGGACGATTTCGCGCGCCGTGGCTGTCAGGATGCGCAGTTCTTTATCGAAGGGGAAACCGTGACCGGGCGCGCCACTAACGGGCTGCTCCATTTTTGGAACTTGCGCACCGGGCAATACCAACGTTCGCTCAATTGCGGCAGCCTGGAGTTCGTTCCGTGGCGCCTTTCGCCCGACCGCCGCTGGTTGGTGGCAATGGCCGGCAACCTTTGGGTCATCGACCTGCAAGGCGAACGCGCGCCGTTACCGCTGCCCGATTCTTTCCCTGTCTCCGCCACGTTCTCGCGCGACAGCCGCTGGCTTGCCTATGGCGGACCCGCCCCCGACTACACCGTCACGATCTGGAACCTGGCCGGCGCCAAACCGCGCGCCCGGCTAACGGGCCACCGCTGGTTCGTGCGCGCCGCGCGCTTCTCCCCCGATTCGCGCCTGGTGGCCACCGGCGCCATGGACGGCGAAGTGCGCCTCTGGACCGCGCCCGACGGTCAACTGCTTCATCCGCCGCTTAAGGGACACCAATCCCGCCTGAACTACCTCCGGTTCTCCGCCGACAACCGCACCCTCCTCACCGCCGGCGAAGACCGGACCATCCGCTGGTGGAACGTGGCTACCGGCCGGGAAATGCTCTGCCAGGCGGAGGCCCGGATTCCCTCCGCCTACTCCGAAATCTACCACGGCCACCAATCGGTCGAAACTGACTGGAACCCCACCCGCAACCTCGTGACCTGGCTGGAAGGTGCCCGGCAAGTCCATGCCGTAGCCGTGCCGACCCTGGCGGAGATCGACGCGATGGAGCGCCAGAACCCGCTGCTGCCCAACCAGGCCATCCCCCCGTAGCGGCGTCCAGCCGGCCTCCGACACTATTCTTCTGGAAACCCCGGCCGCTCCGGCGAGCCGCCGCCCCCCACCACGGCGCCTCCAAATCGCCACATCCCTTTTCGGATTTCGGCCTTCCCTTCTCCCGGTATCAGGGCTGATGGATCATGAGCCATCGATTGGCTTGGTGGTCGGCTTGCCAGGTCGGATAAGTGCGCTCACGCGCACTGGGCTGCTTCTGGGCCCAAGCCACAAACAAGCTGATGCTCACCCGGTGAAAGAACCCCAAGATTTCCA